>JAMCPX010000022.1 GCA_023382265.1 Deltaproteobacteria bacterium
CACAAAGAAACTACGGCAATGGTAGAGATGATGATAACACCAAAGTACAGAACAGCCGAGAGAAACTCCGTTTCTCTCGATAGGAATAAACTTTTCTCTTGACAGGTGCACTTTAAATGGGTGACCCTGTGGTTTTCATCATACGTGCTTGCCGGCGGTGTCATCCCCATAATTGCAGCTCTCCTGCTGCCGTCTGCGAATATGTTCCGTTTATAGTTATAATGTCACGCTGAGATTCAGAGACGATGACGCGAGGCCGTTTACCTTAACCTGAATCCTGTATGCTCCAGGGGACAGTTTTCCGGGAATGGTAAGCATGACCATTTTCTCGGATGCCTCACCCTTTACATATTTCCTGTCGAGAAGCGTAACTGCTTTATGAACGCCGGACTCCGGCGATAGTATCACATCAACCTCTGCAGCAGCCGGTGCCGGACCCGCAAGATTAAACCCGATCCTGTCGCCCGGATGAACGCGGAACGCCGGTGCATTCATGGAGTCGTTCATTCTTATGTCAATGCGCCTCCTGTTCCATCTGTGTGTGTTGCCGTGTCCTCCGAAGTATATGGAGCCGGAGGTAAAGTCCACAACCAACGCTACCACGCCCGGAACAACACCGGCAAGAAGCCACAGGCAATCCATGACAAGTACCGTTCCATCAATGACCCCGGGCCTGTTTCCTCTCCTTTCGGGGTAGAGAAGGAAGCCGCAATTGACCGTCGACAACATCATAAAGATCAAAACAACTGCAATAAGAAAACGAGACTTCATGAACTTTTTCACTTTATTCCCTCCTTAGTAACGATAGAGAATTTTATTTACTTTTTTAAAAACTAACAATTCCCTGCGAATTCGTCAAGAGCGGATCATGGACAGGGCAGCAAACTTATTCCCCCGCGGCCCGGGTAGCTTACTATAGATTTTATTCTTGGGTATTTTGATGAACGTTTGAGAGGAGGGCAGATGAAATATGTTGAGTTTGTAGAAGCCATGACAGGTCAGATATATGAGAGTCCTTTAAAGGCTGCGGTTGCATCGAGCATACTTGTGGGTGAGGATTTTCATCAAATAGGCTGAAATATGGGGTTTCAATTCAATAAGGCATAGTACTTGCTCACTGTTTTGGCTATCATAAAGGACTACATCCGGTTGCTTTCTGTCAGCGCCAACAGTCTCCTGTTCAGCAATACCAAGGGGCAGATGCCTTTCTTTGACTATCTGATTGATCCATTCAACAAACTTCTGATTGCCTGTGCGTTCTGTTTTATGTGATGTTGTGTCATAGGGCCCAGTGACCCGTGTAGACTTTTCTGTAAGCTTGGAATGTTTCATCAATTTTATTTACTTACTGCAAGAGATACTTCTACAGGATGTTTTTTGAATCTGTTTATGCCTCTGAACCGGGTTCCCGCAATTTCCCGCCGGCATGCGCCCATGTATCCATGATTATTCCTCCAGATAATGTGTTTTATGCTTTATAATCTATTGTTGATTCGGGTCAACAAAAGGGGGGTTTCTCATTTACTGCCTTATTGAATTATATGGTTTAACCAAAAAAAATGCATTTAAAAATCATATCAAAAATAGGACTTAACCGGTGCAATCATAACATCGTTAACTAAATTATGTATATACGATTGTGCCCTTTTAATGATGAATGCCCTTTTTTCATCTTTTTTCAATCCATTTATATCCGTAAACAACCCGAAATTTATATTCATTGGCTGAAACGGCTGATGCGCAGGATCGGTAATATAATTAATAAGTGCACCCATCGCAGTATGCTCCGGCATTGCAAACGGTTCAAGACCTCTTATTATTCTTGAGGCATTTATCCCTGCAAAAATACCTGCCGCTGAGGATTCCATATAACCCTCTACACCTGCTAATTGCCCTGCTATAAATAAGCTGGGTTTGTTACGGACCCTCAGGAATCTATCGAGTACAATCGGGGCATTGATAAAGCTATTTCTATGTATACTGCCGTATCTCGCAAACTCGGCATGTTCAAGTCCCGGTATCATACGAAAAACGCGCATCTGTTCTGAGTATTTAAGCTTCGTTTGAAAACCAACAATATTATATAATGTCCCCTGTTTATTTTCTCTTCTCAACTGGACAACTGCATACGGACTTTTTCCATCAGGCATTATTAAACCAAAAGGCTTCATTGGACCATGCTTTAACACATCAGTCCCCCTTTTTGCCATAACCTCGACAGGCAGGCATCCTTCGAAGTATTTAACATCTTCAAATGCCTCCGGTTCAACCGACCTGGCTCTTAGAATAACATCAACAAAATCTTTGTATTGTTGTTCCGTCATCGGACAATTTATATAATCCCGATTCTCCTGATATCTTGAGCCGAACCATACCATGGAGAGGTCTATCGAATCGGCTATAATAATGGGGGATATAGCATCATAAAAGTGAAGCATATCATTGCCGATGAGCCTTTTTATATCCTGTGCAAGTGCATTTGAGGTTAAAGGTCCTGTTGCTATAATTATGATTTCATCATCGGGAATCTTTTTTATCTCTTCCCTTATAACATGCACGTGCTTAAGAGACTGAACATGATCTGTAATATCTTTTGAGAATAGACTTCTATCAACCGCGAGTGCCTTGCCTGCCGGGGTCTTGTGTTTATAAGCAAATTTCAAAATAATCGAATCCAGCATCTGCATCTCATGTTTTAATAAGGCATCGATTGAGCCAGGCTCGTATGATTTAAAAGAGTTACTGCAAACAAGTTCCGCGAAAAGATTTGTTTTATGAGCCTCTGTCATTACGGATGGCCTCATTTCATAAAGTACCGTGTCTATTCCGTATTTATCAAGCTGATGAACGGCTTCAACACCTGCAAGCCCTGCACCGATTACATAAACTTTTCTACTCATTATTATGAATTATTAAGGGTACAAAAGAAGAACTCATATTTATCAAAACCATACCATGCTATTTGTAGATCAATATTGAGGGGGCATGACCGCTTAGATGACAGTTGTAACATACAGCCTTTGCCTGCTCGCTCGGGGAACTTCCGTTGACCGATACATGACAGTAATTACATGAACCGGGCATAAGATTAGAGTGCATTGTATGCAATGATGTGAAGGTAGTAGAACCGTCAAGAGCAGAAACATTGACAAAATTGTGACAATTGAGGCATGTCGGCACAAATCCATGCCGTGTTGTTTCATAATTATGGCACGCACCGCATCCGGAGGGTAAATGGTACACATTTAAGGTATCGTCGGATGGATTTCCATTATAGCCATGATAATATATCTGGGAATGCAAATCACCCGATTGTAAAAGTGTCTCGGGCATTATACTGCCTGTGTATGTCCCTGTTGTTATATTCGTTGAGAGCCATGTATGGCATTGCCCGGCACAATTAACCCCGCCCTCATAAAGCTTTGATAATGCTTCCGGAGGATAAAAAGCAAGTGAATGTCCTTGAGTGCCGTTTGTAAGTTTATGACACCCACCGCATGCCTGGAGGTCCTGAGGATGCCTGCCCCTGTTTTGCCATTGCATGGAAAGATTATCAAGCGGACCGGAAGAGATCAGTGACGAAGTTCTTATAAGACCATTACTCGAGATATCCATCCATTCACGCGGTCCTGCACTCTCATTTGATAAAGGCTGTGTTATATTTGAATAATCATGACAATAGCAGCTAGCCCTTGTAAGCGGTGGAGTTGTTTGCGGGACATCTCTGGTACAATTGTTTACAAGAAAAGCAGCACCCAATATTATAAAAACAGTATATCTACGGAAGATTACCATCATTGGTAAGCTCCTGACTCATCTGTGTATTAAAAGAAAAACCCTGATCCACATACCCAAGGTTGGCCCCTGGATAACCCATATATTGGTATCCAACATCATTAACAAATGCAAGATAAAAAGCACCTTCTACAAATTGAATAAGCAGGCTTATATAGGCAAGCTGTTTTTCCACAATTGACAGAACAGAGGTCCTTGAGTTAAGGTCTAACTCATAGAATGCCTTATTATAACTATTCTGCGCCTCATTGTTTAGTAAAGCCGTAGCAATAGGAATAAATGTGTAGGTTGGATAGCTCCTATCAAAAAGCACCGTGAGTGCCCCTGCTTCTAATGCACCGGGGGAGCCTTCCGGATCCGAAGCATAACCCGGCAGGACAGCATCTATAAATGCACTCATCGTCTTTTCCTCCGTTGTAGCGGGTGTAAAAGAAGGGGGAATCGTCTGCGGATTAAACTTCCCGCTGCCGCAGCCTGCTAAGCTGCAAACATCGAGTGCACCAAACAATGATGCGTACAGTGTAGAATATCCAATATATTTTAGAAATTCTCTTCGTGTCATACTAATGATACTATATAGTTTGCGACCCTTTCTGCATTTGCAGAAATAGTTAAAGCAGGATTTATCCCTGTCCCGCCCGGAATTGCACTGCTGTCTGTAACAAATAGCCCCGGATATCCTCTTACCTGACAATTGGGATCTAAAACAGAGCGTGCCGGATCATCGCCCATCCTGCATGTGCCAAGAAGGTGTGCATCTCCAAATGGGACATCGGGAGACGGTACAAATAATTCCGCATTGTTTGCCTTGGCAATGCTGTTCAGTATATTAACAACCTTTTGCTGATAGTTTAATAACCCGGTTGTCATCGGTAAATTTATAACCGGTGAATCATTGGATAAATTAACCTCGCCTTCACCTGTTAAAAGACCCATAACAGTACCGCCTATGATCCTCTGCGGATAATAAGCCTTTGCAAAATGCTTGTAAGCCAATCCCCATGTTTGCATGCCCTGTTTTTGAATAATGTTGCCTGCAAATATCCCGGCCGGCGATGTACCCGATTCTATGGTCATTTGATATTGGTTCCAGAATGCATACGTTATGACTCCAGCGCTGAGCATACCTTCATAAGTGTTAAAATACGGAAACCCGCTGCTGGGTAAACCAAAGTGTACCGGGAAATTTCCATTGTTATTGAAGTTTTTACCCACCTGATCGGAAAGACCGGTAAGCAAGCTGTTCTGCTGTGATCTTAGCAGTATCTCTGCCGTAAAAGGTGACCCTGCTGCGAGTATTACGATTTCTCCTTCAACCTCATTTGTATTCTGATACATATCTATATACTGCACCGTGTAACCGCCGCTCGACGGGTACACTTGTCTTGCCTTACATCCATCCAAGAATTCAGCACCCACTGACTCCGCCTGCGGGATATAATTATGAAGGAGATGCTGTTTTACACCGAACATGCAGCCAACTTCGCAAAAACCACACTGCCTGCAATTAACATAGGGATACCTGCCTCTATCGGCTGTCAAGCCCATGTTATTAAGCATCTGTGCAAAGATTCCACCGCTTTTGGGAACATTGTTCCATCCGGCCTGTGTTATCTGCATGTTCTGCTCAACAACATCGTAGTATGGATCAAGCACCTGCCTATTAACCTCAACCGGCCACACAGGATATCCGGTATTATCAACAAAATTGAAAGCATCGCTCGGCATTCTCGGGCTTAAACCTGAATAGAGCATAGAACCGCCGCCTACAAGGTTTGAAGTTCTGTATATTATTGAATAATCCGGCGCATTTATCATAAAGTAAAAACGATTAAGATTACGCATCGACCAGTCCTGTTTAAAATCCTTATCCTGAAGACGATAACCCCTTTCAAGAACAACTACCTTTTTCCCTCTCTGAGCAATTCTCAGAGCGGGGATAGAACCGCCGAATCCGGATCCGATTATAACCACATCATAATGTGTAACCATATTATTGTTTTTTTAATAAATTTTTTATCCTATTGCAATGTTTTTTTAATCAAATTATTCCGGCAATATATTGCCATAGCTTATGTACAAACAGAATAAAAAGCGATGATCATTTTATCTTATACTTAAAGCCAGGGATATCAATCCCCTGTAGACAAGCGGTTGTAAAAACATGATAAGAAGAAACGCTATGATCGGAGATATATCTATACCGGAACCAATACCAAGAGGAATGATCCTTCTTATAGGTGCAAGTATTGGCTCTGTTACTCTATATATAAATCTTACAACCGGATTATAAGGATCAGGATTAACCCAGCTTAACAATGCACGTACAATAATTAACAAATACAGTACCGTAAGTGACACATCTATAATCTTAGCTAAAATTATTATAAAATCCGATAGTATGTTCATTATACATTCTTTCTTTATTCAAATAGAACAGGCGGCTCTATCAGGTTAAGAAGTGATTTGCTCCATTTTTGATATTCTATTAAAAACGTTTAAGCTGCTTTTTACTTTATTCTTATCCATTAATCGTTTTCATCCCGGATTCGTGGTATCTCATACCGGCAGCAACCCCGACGGGTGCAACGTTGTTTATCTTCTCAATATCCTGTGGTGTCAATTTAACCGTGAGTGCTTGAACATTTTCTTCAAGATATTTTCTTCTTTTTGTACCCGGTATGGGGACTATACCTTTGCCACGGGATAGAACCCATGCAATCGCGAGTTGTGAAGGCGTACAGTTTTTTTCTTTTGCTATCTCTTCAAGACGTTTAAGAAAATTGAGATTCTTTTTAAGGTTTTCATCCTGAAACCGCGGATGATTTCTCCTGTAATCATTCTGTGTTAAACTCTCCTTATCGTTTATCTTTCCTGTAAGGAATCCGCGTCCCATGGGACTGTATGCAACAAAACCTATCCCAAGCTCATTACATACCGGAAGTATTTCAGACTCGGGGTCGCGTGTCCACAAAGAATATTCCGTCTGAAGTGCACTAATCTGGTGAACCTTATTTGCCTTTCTAATTGTTTGAGCCGACGCTTCCGATAATCCAATAAATCTCACCTTACCTTGTTCTACAAGTTTTGACATAGCACCCACAGTTTCCTCAATAGGGGTGTTCGGATCAACACGATGCTGATAATAAAGATCGATGGTCTCTATCCCAAGCCGCTTAAGGCTTGCTTCGCATGCCTGCTTGACATACCCCGGTTTGCCGTTTATTCCAAGAAAACTACCATCCCTGCCGCGAACATTTCCAAATTTTGTAGCAATAATAACCTTATCGCGATAGCCTTTCAGGGCTTTACCAACCAGTTCTTCGTTTGCACCGACCCCATACATATCAGCCGTATCAAAAAAGTTTATACCAAGTTCAATAGCTCTATGGATCGTAGCTATAGATTCTTCATCATCTCTTTCACCATAAAAATCAGACATACCCATGCAGCCAAGCCCAATGGCTGAAACCGCCAGTCCTTGTTTTCCTAATTTTCTTTGTTCCAAGTTATTGCCTCCCTGGTTTAATAGTACTTCAATAATCATATTAAAGTATTTTTGCTTCCATTGTCAATAATAGGTAAAAGAAGAAAATACATTATCCGGGTGTTATCACATCATGGGGTGGGTGAAGGGAATTGAACCCTCAACCCTTGGAGCCACAGTCCAATGCTCTAACCGTTGAGCTACACCCACCATAAATCAAAATACTCTCTACCATTTAACCGATTGGGAATACCAATCCTTCGCCGTTCTTCGTGTATTCAAGTATAACCAGATTTCTATTAAGATCAACATCATGTCATCTCAATTCTCTGATATTATTTTTTCATACCAGTATATAACGCTGTTATCAATATAAATCTAACATGCATTAAGTAAAGCCTGCTCTTCATCGTCTGTCAAACATCTAAGATGTTGTATGCGGATGGTCAACCACATAGGTCTGTCCATACAATAAATTACCCCGGTTTTTGGCCATACCCGTGTCCCTGCTGGATTCACACTGGAATTCACCCCGTACTTGACGCGTGTGGTAATGACACGGGATAAAGCAGGTTTTTCACTCACCACACAAACTTCCTCTATTCCCAGCCACATTTTTGGGTTTAAGATGATTTATTCATCATCCTGAACAGTTTCTTGTTTTTCGTGTACAACTCTTTAAACACGGTAAAACTCTTATCGTACATTTCTTTGTACTCGGCTCTCGGTGTATATATCCTGTCGACCGGTATAAGGGGTTTTGCCTCTTTGAAGGATTTGATCAATCCGAGCCCTACAGCGCATACAATAGCTGCACCGTTTGTGCCGGCATTCTGAGGATTTTCAATAGTCTCAATATTCCTGCCTGTTATGTCTGCCATGATCTGACACCAGACATCGGATTTTGCGCCTCCGCCTACAAAACGGATATTTTTTTGATATGGTATCTTTTTCTCTATCGCTTCAAGCATCCACCTTTTGTGGAATGCAACACCCTCAAGCACAGAGCGGATCATCTGGCGCTTGCCTGTGCTTAGACTGAGGTTGAAAAACATGCCTCTTGCGTATGCATCCTCTCTAGGAGATCTATTGCCTTGCAGCCATGGCGTAAATATAATGCCGCCTGCTCCGGGAGGTGTTTGTCCAACAACTTCGTTTAAGAATTCATAAAGACTTGTATACACGGCATTTGTATCAACTATATGCTTTGCATCAGGATACATGCCTATTTCATCAAGGGCAAGATGATCTCGCACCCATTGGAGGCATATACCCGAGGTTTCTTGTTCCGCGGTGTAAACGTATTCACCGGGGATTGCACTCAATATTGATGCTACAAAGTTACTTATGTCTACTGTCCTTCTGTCAATATTTGCTGCTACCCATCCTGAAGTTCCAACATAGATGTGTGTATCATAAAGGTCGAGTGCTCCTGAGCCGACAGCCGTAAGAAATGTATCACCTCCGCCTCCGAAAACCGGAATGCCGGGTATAAGTCCCATTTTATCAGCCGCCTGCTGCGTTAAACCTCCTATAATGTCGGTTGACCTTACAACGGTCGGTAAATGATCCATGTTTACATCAAATGTTTTGCAAAGACTCTCCGACCATCTCAGTTTCCCTTTTCTTGTATCAAAAACCCATGTCAGATGAGCAGAATCGTATGTCATGCCGTACTTACCTGTGCACCTGAGTGTAAGATAATCTTTAACGTCAAGCCACTTATAAACTTTTTTAAATGCCTCTGGTTCATTATCTTTGACCCAATGATATTTCCAGAGCGGGTCATTTGGAGTTGCAGCAAGTCCGCCTGTAATAAAGAGCGATTTTAATCCTATAAGAGCATTCCAATTATCAATCCTCGGGAAGCCGTGATAAAGATATTTTGCAATCTGTGCGGTTGACCGCTGGTCCATGTATGTCATAGGATTTCGCAGTGCATTTCCTTCCTTATCAACCACGACAGATCCCTGCATTTGTGAAGAGAATGCAATGCCATTGATCCGGGACGGCTTTAATGATGTGCGTTTTATAATCTCACGCGTTGAACTGCATACGGCATTCCACCAGTCATCAGCTTTTTGTTCGGCACCACCATCCACGGTTGTGTAGAGAGGGTATTCTGCAAGATAAGAATCTATAAGCTCTATTTTACCGCCGATTTTATAAAGACAGGATTTATTGCCGGTAGTTCCGAGGTCAAACGCAAGGATATATGTTCCATCCACTGACATAGGGTTCATATTTTAATTCTCCTTCAGATTTATTATTAACCTAAAAGAATGCAATAGACAAGATTTGCTGCTATAATCTCATTGCAAAAGCGTCAATACAATAACAGGTGGAATGGATTGAATCCTGAGCAAAGTGAAGAATCAGCGGACCGCATGATATGTCTAAATAGTCTGCTTCGGGAACTACATCCATATCAGTGTCAAAGATAAAACCGATGGTAGACAGATATTTATATACCAGTAATTGTGTGCTATGATAAAATATCGTGCTATAGAATTCTAATTTGTTAGAAAGGAAGATTATGAGTATTCAAAAAATAGACATGCTTGTTATAGGTAGCGGGGTATCAGGGCTATACTATGCGATAAAGACTCACAAATATGGCAGTATTATGATCATAAACAAAACACCAAACAAATACGAATCTGCCACATATTATGCACAGGGAGGGATCGCATCCGTGTTTTCTACGGAGGATAGTTTTGAAGAGCATATAAATGACACACTTATAGCCGGTGATGGCTTATGCCATAAAGATGCGGTAACACTTGTTGTAAAAGATGCTCCTGCAAGGATTAAAGAGCTTATAGACTTTGGTGTTCATTTTAGCAAAGTGAATGATCCTATTGATAACGATCTTGTCTATGACCTGACCCGCGAAGGCGGGCATTCAAAAAGGAGGATCCTGCACGCGGATGACCTTACAGGACGAGAGATAGAAGTAACTCTTATGCGTATACTTGAGTCACTTGGTATTAAGGTCCATGAACATTATATGGCCGTTGATCTTATCACAAAAAATAAGATTTTTAAGACAAAAAATCCGGATGACCGTGTGCTTGGCGCATACATACTGGACACACAAACAGGAGAGATCCATACAATACTCGCAAAGGTTGTCATTATTGCAACAGGTGGTGCCGGCAAGGTTTATTTGTACACAAGCGACCCGGATACGGAAACAGGGGATGGGATTGCAATGGCATACAGGGCGGGTGCATCTATAGCAAATATGGAGTTTATACAGTTTCACCCGACATGTCTTTATCATCCTGAAGCAAAGTCTTTTCTTATATCGGAATCGGTAAGAGGAGAAGGAGGAATATTGAGAAAGAAAAACGGCTCTACTTTTATGGAATCTTACCACCCATTGAAAGAACTTGCGCCAAGAGATGTTGTAGCAAGAGCAATAGATAGTGAGCTTAAAAAAGCAGGCGATGATTATGTATTACTTGATATTACACATCTTGATCACGATTTTATAAAAAACAGATTCCCCTACATTTATAACACACTTCTCAAATACGGAATAGACATGACGAGCCAGCCGATTCCGGTTGTCCCTGCGGCACATTATACATGCGGCGGGGTACTTGTTGACCTTAATGGCAAAACAGATATTGAAGGTTTATTTGCTATTGGAGAGACAGCCTGCACAGGATTGCATGGTGCAAACAGGCTTGCATCAAACAGCCTTATAGAGGGGCTTGTATTTGCAAACCAGGTTGCAATGATTACACCGCAATATCTTAAGAATGATCTCTCCCATGAGGCAATACCTCCATGGACATCCGGGAATGCAGTAGATAGTGATGAAATGGTTGTTGTATCGCACAACTGGGATGAGATACGAAGACTCATGTGGAACTATGTCGGTATAGTAAGATCAAACAAAAGGCTTGCACGCGCAAGAGCAAGGATCGAATTACTAAAAGAAGAGATCAATGAATATTATTGGAACTTTAGAATCACAAAGGATCTCCTTGAATTGAGAAATATTGCTACAGCAGCAGAACTCGCTATAAAATCAGCACAGATGAGGAAAGAATCAAGGGGTATACATTATAATATTGACTATCCGCACAAAGATGAAGCAAACTGGCTCAAAGATACCATAATAAAGAGGACATAAAATGGTCTAACTCCCGCTTACTGTAATAGTGATCGGTGAAGTGAACGCAAATATCAGTCACCTAAGTTTCTACACCTTCTTTCTTGAGAAAAGAAGATCTATACCAAGCAATACAGCACCTATGGTAATTGCACTATCCGCCACATTGAATGTAGGCCAGTGTGAATGTTTAATATACGCATCTATAAAATCAACGACATACCCCTGTCTTAATCTATCTATGATATTACCCATGGCACCGCCTATGATCATGGACAATGAAACCATTGATAACAATGTTATATCCTTTGAAGCTATGTAGACAGAAATAAGCATAATCAATACGCCGACAGAAAGCAGTGTAAGCAACTTACTGTTTAGAAGACATTGAGGCTTGTTAAAAAATCCGAATGCTATACCATGGTTATACGCCTTAACAAGTTCCAGCATCCCTGGAATTATAACAAGAGGATAGGATAGATAGTGAACGACAACGTACTTTGAGATTTGATCAATGAGGATCACAATCAAACTAATAATAAGTAAATAACTTATTCTCTTTTTAAACGGGATCATGCTTTTATCACCTCAACACATCTATGGCATAATGTCGGATACGATTTATCCGTGCCAACTGTTTCTGAATAATTCCAGCACCTCTCACACTTTTCTCCGTGCGCCTTTTGTATCTGTACGTTCATGATTTCTGCCCCTTCTTTTAATTCAACATTGGAAACGATAAATAGCTCGGTCAGATCATCTTTGTATTTTTCTAATAATACGTGGTCTTCTTTTCCCGACTGAACAACAACCAGCGCCTCAAGCGATGAACCGATTGTCTTGTTTGCCCGCTGTACCTCAAGGGCCTTGTTTACCTCGTTTCTTATTACTCTCAACCTTTCGTAATCCTGATAAACGGTGCTGTCTTTTTCAGGGAACACCGTCTTCTGAAGGTGATCCGTTAAAAAGATACTTTCTGTTTCCCTGTTAGGGATATATTTCCATGCCTCTTCTGCTGTAAAGGATAATACCGGCGCAAGCATGGTAACAAGAGAAATCAGGATGTCGTACAGCACTGTTTGCGAGGCACGCCTTGCCTTTGAACCGGATTTTGATACGTATAATCTGTCCTTTAGGATGTCCAAATAAAATGAACTAAGGTCAACGACGCAAAAATCAAGGATCGCATGATATACAACGTGGAAATCATACTCATTGTAAGCCCTGTCTATCCTTTTAACGAGTTCCGCAGTCTTGTACAGCATATACAGATCAACGGGCCGCATCTCCTTGTAATCCATTCTATCTTTTTTCTGATCAAAATCGTACAGGTTTCCGAGTATAAACTTTATTGTGTTTCTGATCTTTCGGTAAGCCTCTTTCAACCGCTCCAGTATGTCATTTGAAACACTTACATCTCCTCTGAAATCCTCGGCAGAGACCCACAGCCTGAGGACATCGGCACCATACTTATCAATAACCTCCTGCGGTGCAACAACGTTACCGACCTGTTTGCTCATCTTTCTGCCTTTTTCATCTACAACGAATCCATGGGTAAGTATTGACCGGTACGGTATACCGTGTCCCGCTGTCATGGACGTGAGGAGCGTTGACTGGAACCACCCCCTGTGCTGATCGCTTCCCTCGAGATAAAGGTCCGCAGGCCAGACAAGATTATTGGCATGTTTCAGCACAACTGCATGGCTGACACCGGAATCAAACCACACGTCAAGTATATTTTCTTCCTTTTCAAATGTTTCACCTTTGCATTTAGGACATTTGTAACCCTGGGGTATAAAGTAATCTGCCGGCTTCTCAAACCAGATATCGGCACCATTTTCTTTAAACAGCTCCGACACACGCAAAGCCACGTCCGGGTCAGCTATGCTCTGTCCGCACTGCTTGCAGTAAAAAACAGGGATTGGAACGCCCCATATGCGTTGGCGGGATATACACCAGTCCGGTCTTGTTTCGAGCATTCCCTGTATCCTGTCCTTGCCCCAGGAAGGTATCCATGCCACTTTATCTATCGCTTTCAACGCCTCTTTTCTCAGGCCATGCGTTTCAACCGATATGAACCACTGTTCCGTGGCCCTCGTTATCACGGGCTTTTTGCACCGCCAGCAGTGCGGGTATGAATGCGGGTAGTCCTGCTGTTTTAACAGAGCACCGTTTTCTTTGAGCTTTTCTATTATCTCTTTATTGGCATCGAATACAAATTGACCTCCAAAAAACTCCACGTCCTGTGTGAACTTGCCGTACTTGTCCACAGGGGAATAAACCTCAAGCCCGTATCTCTCTCCGGTCTGGTAATCATCTGCGCCGTGACCCGGTGCGGTATGAACACAACCGGTACCTATATCGGTTGTAACATAATCCCCGAGTGTGATGACAGAGTCTCTCTGATACATGGGATGCTGTGCAACAATACCTTCAAGCGTTTTTCCTTTGAATGATGTTATAGTACGGCCTTCTCTCCAGCCCGGCAGTATTTCCTTAAGGTTCTCAAGTAATGCCTGCGCGGCAATATAAACATTCTCTATGGGTTGTGACGTTACTCCCGGAGCATAAGAAGCATCTGTTTTGACCCCGAAAGCAACATACTCAAGCTCCGGATGAAGCGTTATCGCAAGGTTTGCCGGCAGTGTCCACGGGGTTGTCGTCCATATTACAAAATAAGTATTTTTGTCTCTTAATGATGCCGGCAGTTTTCCTTTGTCATCTTTTACCCTGAACCGTACATAAACAGAAGGAGACACATGGTTTTCGTATTCAACCTCTGCCTCTGCAAGTGCTGTTACACAGTGGGCACACCAGTAAACGGGTTTTTTCCCCTTGTAAACATACCCATTCCGCATGATCTTTGACAGTTCTTCCACGATCGCGGATTCATAGCTGTAATTCATGGTAAGGTACGGCTCTTGCCACCTGCCGAGTACCCCGAGTCGTATAAACTCCTGCCTCTGTATATCAACAAACTGCTGTGCAAACTTCCTGCACTCCCTGCGTATCTCAAGTTTTGACATGGTATGTTTTTTCTGACCCAGTGATTTGTCAACGTTATGCTCTATGGGCAGGCCGTGGCAGTCCCAGCCGGGCACATACTCTGCTTTGTAACCACGCATTGCCTTGTCCTTGATGATTATATCTTTTAAGATCTTGTTGAGCGCGTGGCCTATATGTATGTGTCCGTTTGCATACGGCGGTCCGTCGTGCAGCATAAATGTCCTGCCATCGCTGTTCTTCTTTATGATCTTTTCGTAGACAGAGTTTTCCTCCCAGAACTTCAGGATGTCCGGTTCCTTTTTTGGCAGGTCGGCCTTCATCGGAAAATCGGTCTTCGGCAAATTTAATGTATTTTTATAATCCATAATAAGTTTATTTTTTTAACGACAATACACCGCCGTGTCAAGTATGACAGGTACTTTGTCCTCACTCGGTTTTATCCTTGCAAGACAACAAATCCAAAAACAGCATTTTATAATATAGTCTATTTCATTTTTCCTGTAAGGTTGTAAGTGATTCAATCTTTGAAGGGAGGTTTGCTGCTTTTAATGCATTTTCAACATCTGGCGGAATTTGTATGGCAAGTTCAACATTCCTGTCGGATACCTGACCTTCTGCACCGCTTGTATTATCCCCAACCTGAATATCTTTCAAAGAAAGCGATCTCGAAATTGCGGACATAGAGCCATCCGGAGAGTTATGATCAACCATTGTTGCAAAAATGTATCCTGTGCCGTTTCCATCATCAACAATCTCTATTATCCTTGATTGCTGTGGGTAATCTATCAAACTTGAGGTTTCTATTTCCCAGTAACCCGGCTGCGTTGCCGACAAACCGGCCCTTGGTGTTACCATGTTATAGTGCCCGTGCCCAACAAGGTGCAAAATAACATTCGGATAGCTTGCAAGTATATTAATAAACTCAGTACCTGTAATCTCGGAACCGGAATCGAGAGCATCAGGATACTGATGGCTTACAACAATCACCAGTTTATGATTATTATACGCATCTTCCAATTCAGGTATAAGAAAGTTGTTTACCTCATCCGATCTGATACATCCGTTATCACCACCGCCCCTGCATTCCCAGTCAAGCACTATTACCCTTAAAGGTATGGATGGGTCGGGGTCAAAAGCATAATCACCGTATCCGTTTGTTATATTCGTTGTGCTAAAGCCATGACCAACGGGTAGTGACGCAGTCGTAAAAAACAGCTGCATATAATCAACAGGGCCAAGCAAGGCTCTGACGGTATCTGGTGTTATCGTCGTCCCTTTATGAATTATATTGCCATAATCATCTTCTGAACCGAGATAAACATCACCACCTGTTGCTATCTGTGCAAATTGAGCTGTTATTGCAAAATTCCCATTGATAAGCCCGTCATGGTTACCGACAGTCGTGTACCATGGTACCTGTTTATCAAGTCCCCATGGTAGAAAGGGGTCATGTGGATCGTTCAGAGGACCAGGAACAACGTCCACATGCTTGCCGCTGTCCGGAGTGATAACAGTACCGTCAAGCACACCGATAAACCAACGAGCCTCGTTTGTTTGTGTGTTATCTACGGTATCACCAAGCGCAATTAAAAAATCATAATGCCTTGCATGGCTAAAATCATTAAGTGTTCTTATCATTGCATCAAGTACCTGGGTAGTGTAACGATCCTGCGGTCTGTACGCACCTTCAAATAAACCATAGCTGTCCATATCGCAAAACCTCAAAGGTGATTTCGTATCCATAATGTGTATATCTGTTATAACCGGGAAATAGATTACAGAGCGTGCCGATATGGATGGAGCTGGGGCTGAACCGACGATGCCAAGATCATCTCTAAATATAAAATTTTCACCAGTGCCTGTTATGAACTTGCCGAAATTGTTAAGCATATCTTGAGGGATATTATTTGGATCAACTGGATTTACAGCCGGTTCAACAGGTACGAGTGTCTGAACAAGTGTTGTAGTCGATTTTGAAAGTGTAAAATTGGGACCGGGCAGATGTCCTATAGCCGTATAGTTTTTGGCTGTTGTCCCGCTACCGCAATCCGAAAAAACTAATGAAATAGCTATAAATATTGCTAAACTGTAACATTTTTTACCCATAAGTTCCTCCTTTTATTTGATTATATTATCGTTAATCCATTTTAAATAATTATGCAATCCATATTTAATATCAACCGAAATGAACTCTGGTAATTCGTACGGGTGAATTTCAATCAATCTTTTTTCTATCGCCGATAATAAATTGCGATGCGTCTTAATAATTAGGAGTGACTCTTTTGAGTTAACCATTTTCCCTTTCCATCTATAAATGGAATTCAATCCATAAACTATATTAACACAGGCTGAAAGCCTTTCTTTGACTAGTATCTTTGCAATGCGGATTGCATCTTTCTTTCTTTCCACTGTTGTATAAACTATGACATAACCTGCTTTATTATTTTTTTCCTTCAACCGCATCTTTCAGCTCTTCCATTGATTTTTTCATTGCAACGTTGTTGAGTGTATTGATGATCGGGCCTGGTACCCAGAAGCCGGGATCAACATAAGTGGAAAATGTCGCAAGCGTTTTGTTTTTATCAATCTTTTCAAATGTGTAACTTCCCGTCACGTCCTTTACATCTCCCTCTACATAACTCCAGCTAATCCCATATTCTTTTTCATTATACTTGTAATCGAGGACATATCTTACTTCTTTACCGAGTACACTAATTCTAAACTCAACTATCTTTGGTTTTCCTGTTTTATCTTTTTTCAACACCTTAACTTCTTTCACCGCAGATTGCCAATCGGGATAGCTTACAAAATCGCATATCCTATGATAGCATTTACCAATAACGCCGTTTATTTCTATTGTTCTTGTCAATTCTTTTCCAGACATAAACCCTCCTTAAAGTTTTCTGATAAATAAATTTATTTGTTCCCTGATGGATTCGTATGTGTCTTCATAAGTATAATTATGCAGAAACTCGGTATTCACCATCATAATGTTATTATTGTACATACGTACATCTTTTGTATCCCATAGTATGTACGGCTCTGTAAAATAAATATTATCCACATACTCATCAAAAAACGGAATAAACCATTTCATATATTTAAGTACCGTATCCCTTATGGAGGATAATCTCACTATGCTGTTTTCACTTATCAAAGTAGTTATTGATAATGCAGTCATTTCATGGCTGGCCATTTTTATGTTGTTTAAGGGATTTGCGTTTAAAAAAACAATATTGCCGTCAATAAGCGGATGATGATAGTTGAACACAAGTACTGCGTTATTAACCCTGCTGAACACCTCAGGTAATGCTTCACGCTTTATGCCGACAAATATATTATCCACATAAAATCTCTTCTTTATATTTTTACGAATATGATTATCATCTTGAAGGATCGACATACTCTTTTCATGTATCGGTTCTAAGATGATTTTCCTCGATCTAACCGTGTCAGAGTGATCAAGAAATATATTAAAATATCTTTTATAATTTATTGATTGTACACTTCTGTCGGATATTACGTTTACATTACGGTTAATAAGTGTATCTAAAAGTAATTTTTTTAGACCGTCGTTGCCGTCGGAGATGTAGAATCTCTTTTTTAATATCTGAGGAACAACCCCGTTAATTTTGCGGGCATCGCTTTCAAAATACGGATAAACATATTTAGAAATCGAGTTAAAAAATACATTCAACGGTATGGACTTTTCTATCTCCTGATAAATGGATTTTAAAACGCGCCTTTCACCTGTCAAAAATTCATTTAATCTTATCTTATTTGACGTCCTTTTTAGCAGGCTTATGCTCTTATCTCTGTCTAATTGCCTTAGTTTGTCCTGGATATCATTGATTTTGTCTTCTTTCGTTAAGTAATCTATTAACAGATCAGCCTCGCTCCCAAACCTTAATTTGGCTGATGGAATCATTTTTTGAATATGTGAGAAAACATCAATCCTTCTATCCGGTAAGATCACATGATAGGCAGGATTACTATACACTTCGTAATTTACATTTAATTCTTTAATAACATCCGCCGGCTCATAATAAGATATTATATTATATGGATAATATTCAAATTTATAATTATTTATATTAAGAACCGGATTGTAATTATCGATAACCACAATAGAAATATCTGTTTTTGAAAGCTCATACGCTGATAATAAGCCGTTAATTCCCTCCGTTATAACTGCTACATCAAAAAATTTACCGGTACTCATTGTGATTCCAATGAGTCAAAAGGATTAATAACAAATGAATCCGTCAGTTTATTGTAATCCTTCACTAAAACTCTTCTTCCCTGTACAAAAAGCCTGCCCTCTGCATACAATTGAATAGCAACGGGATAGATAATATGTTCTTTTTCGTGTATCCTGTTGGCCAGAGTTTCTTCGGAATCAGTATCCCTTATAGGAACAACTGCCTGAATGATAATAGGGCCCGTATCGGTTCCTTCATCAACAAAATGAACAGTGCAACCTGTAAATTTTACTCCATAATCAAATGCCTTTTTTATAACATTAACCCCCGGAAATGACGGTAACAACGCTGGGTGGATATTCATGATCTTCATATAAAATGCATTAATAAGTCTGCTCGTAATAAGTTTCATATAGCCTGCAAGCACAACAAGCTCAACATTAAAAGATCTTAATACTTTTATTATACCATCTTCCGTCTCTTCTCTCTTAATTGAAGCTTTGTAATTTACAATATGAATGGGAATATGATTGGCTCTTGCTCTTTCAAGTGCGTATGCCCCTTCATTGTCAGAGATAACCACTTCTACACTCGCATAAAGTTTTTTAGCTCTCACATTATCTATAATAGACTGAAGATTGGTTCCATTCCCTGAAACGAGCACAGCAAGTTTAATCTTACTCATATATGCCTACTCCTGCATGGAGCTTTTGATTATGTGTTTCAAAAAATCAATATTATAATTATATTTTTTGTTTATCCCAAAGACGGTGTAAAGATAAATGGGAATACTACATCTACAGTGCCGCCATTGTAAGGCTTTGGAAATATCCATCTTTTGATAACTATTGCAATACATTGTTCAACCTGAGGGGCGTTCATAGTTGAACGTTTTATCTGAGAGAGAGTAACAGAACCATCTGCACCTATAACAAAATGTACGGTAACCTTACCTTTTAATTCCGGATTATTCTTTAATCCCGTTTCATAGCAATACTTAATAGATGCAAGATTAGAATTTACAACCTGTCTGATTATATCGCTTGATAAACCACCTTTAACATTTAATCCCCCCTCTTCCCCGCCGGATATGGATGCGATTTTCCCACCCTTTTTTGTACCCAATCCAATATAACGGCCGCCGCCGCCAAGACCTGCGATACCTGCTCCACCACCTACAAGTCCGGCACCTCTTGCCTGCTTTAGTTCACCGGCACCGCCTGCAACTTGGAAACCGCTTATTCCCTTCAAAGCCTTATTAAGATTCATAGCAGGTGCTTGAGATAAAACATCTCCTGTCGTTCCAGTTGATTTTCCTGTTGATACTATAAGCGCGAGCAATCCTTTTGAACTGACCTTTGCTACCATTTCTTGTCGTGTACGTGCAGCCGCCGGTTTACTACTTTTGCCTTTACCTGCTCCGCCACCCTCTTTGGGAACTTCTTTTTGCTCAGTCTGTTGCGGTGCTTGACCTTTAAATGTCTTTTTTGGCTTTGGTACCCGTATTAACAGCTTTGCCAGCCTTGGCGGTATGCCGCTAAGCTCAGTAGACGAATAAGCAGATTTTATAGTCAATGTATTAACCATATACACAAAACCCGACATTATAATAGTCATCAAGATTAAAATTACATAAAATAATCTGGTATCTTTTGTTACATATTTCCTTTTTAACTCTCTTGGAAGCTTAGCCTTTTTGATCGTAATTGGTTTGGGTGGAGGCGGCGGGGGTACGGCAAATTCAAAATCTATATGTATATCGCCAAAATTCAGGCTGCCCTTTCCATCCTCTGATAAATAAATTACTGATTTCTTGATTTTTCCGCTTGTTCCATGCAGTCTTGCAAACTCCTTAAGATCAATAGTATTGTTACCTATCTGAATAGTTCCGTTAAGCCATGATACAAGCCGCAGATAAAACACACCGCGCTTCTCTCCGAATAACCTGTATGATTTTGGCAAACCATTCTTACGGCATATTACATCATTATTATTAGAAGTCCCCACTAAAAGTTTTTTATCGGTTAAATAAATAACATCAGGCCGTTCTTCACCCCTGTAAATAACCAATTTTGGTACAGCTTTTTTTGTAAGTTTATTAGCCATAATTTTTATTAAAAAATATAATATATCATGAGCCCTTCTGCATAACTTCAAGACTCATAGTACTATAACCTGCTTGACCTGCCGTATACATGATCTTCTCAAGCAATTGAAACGGTATATTTTTATCTCCCTGTATCATCATTTCACCTTTAAATGGATTGGCACCTTTGCTGAGTTTTTCTAAATAAAGCCCCTTCTGTGCTTCTTTTTTCAAAGCATTGTATAGTTGCGGAAACAATAATGTTTGTGATGAGATATCAGCCTGATTGATTGTCTGTACTTCCTTACCCTCTACAAGAATATAGCTCTCATTAACAGCAACGGTTAAAACGGCCTGCGGCTGTTTGTTTGACGTAGATGCAGGAAGTACGAGATCCTTTGCTGTTGCCCCGACGTAGCCGGTGGCAGAATAATTTTTAAGTAGAAATATTACAAGAACAGTAAACACATCTATCATTGGTGTCAAATTAAGGTTAGTTATTACGTGTCTATCTCTTTTTTTGCCTTTTATATAAGCCATTATCTAACAACCTCCCCTATTGAGATATTCGGGAATAATGCCATTTGTTCTTTAACCCCATTTTCTATTACAGTTGCTTGTCTTACAGTATCCATAACATGTATTAAGATATCATACTTTATATTCGGTTCTGAAAGTAATATGACATCCTCTGTGTCCGGATACATTTTTTTAATCTCAACAAGTTTGTCGGACAAAGCCTTATAATCGTACTCGTTATTCTTTAATGGAATCGGTGGTAAAATAGCGCCGCTTCCGCCTATTGTGAATCCTTTACTGTCTATTGCAACCGTTAAATTAATATTGTTTTTTTGCGGCTGCACCTTATTATTAACAACTGCGGGTGAATTCGCCGACGGCAGATTCACATTCAAGATAGCGGCAGGAGCTACAACAATCGTAGCTATAAGGAAGACAATGAGTGAAACAAGGAAGTCAATATAAGGAGTAAGGTTAAGCCCTAAGGCACCCCTATCTATATGACTTCGCGCAGATGGTTTCTCAATCATTTTAACCTCGTTTTAAATGTGTAATCAGGTTCATCATCTTTATAGATAATTCATCTATTTCATCAATTATTGAGGTCTGTCTTGTAAATAAATATGAATGCGCAAGCATAAACGTTATTGCCATAAAGAGTCCAAATGCCGTATTATTCATAGCCATTGATATACCGTACGCAAGTAAAGCAGCTTTTTGTGACGGATCAGCCGCTCCCACAGCAGCAAAAGCCTTGATAAGTCCGGTGATCGTGCCAAGTAACCCGAAAAGCGTTGAAACATTGGCAAGCATGGCAAGATAATGCGTGCGTTTTTCTACCACAGGTATTACCTCCAGTGCGCTTTCATCCACAGCATTCTGAATATTTTTGTCACTTTCATGGAAATTGATTATGGCCCGAAGGAATATTTTAGCTACCGGTGCTTTGATGGCTTCGCATAAAATTTTAGCCTCATTCACCTTACCCTCTGTAAGGTACCTTTTAATCTTTTCCCAAAAAGTTTTACCATCAAGGTTCCATAGCAACACAAGAACTATGAACCTTTCCGCTATTATGGATAAGCCAAAAACAGCTACAAGCAATATAGCATACATGAATGGCCCACCTTCTTTAAAAAAATTGATTAAAAAACTTAATGGCCCGCCCATTTTTTCTCCTCCTCATTTTTAAAAGTTTTATTGTTTATTGTTTTATAAATCTTTTTAGAAAAATCTTTTGAATCAGCTTCAAGCGGATTCGCAGCATATATCTCTGTAGATGACTTGTGAATAATATACATAGCCTGTGGTTTTGGTAACCTGCCTCTTATAAGAAAACCCGATAATTGTACATTCTCGTATGTAGATTTTTCTTTTTTATTCTTTTCTTTCGCATAAATATTACCTGTTACAACGAACAAAGTTATAAGCAATAAGAGAATAAATCTTAAGGTTTTTCTCATTGTTTTGCTCCATTGGATGTAGTTGTAAAAGTTACGCTTATAGCATTTTTTAGATTTTTTATCTGTTTTTCAACTTCAATATTCCGTTTATCATTTCCCGGTAATAATGATCTATACTTTTCCAAATACTTTATGGCTTCAGGATAATTTTTAAGGTAACCCTGTTCAAGGACAGAAAGATCATAATATGCTTCTTTGAGCCCGGGATCTATTTCTATAGATTTCTTATATGCATAAAGTGCATCATTATAATTATTCATAAATCTATACGCCACACCAAGGTTTAAATAACAGTATGCGCAGTTTGGTTTTCTTAATATGGCTTTACTATAATAGCTTATAGCATATTTATAATCACCGCCATCCGAATAAATGATGCCGATGTTGTTAAGTACTACAGGATCGTCCTGCTGTATCTTAGCAGCTTTTGAGAATGACTCGAGCGCCAGATCCTTCCTTCCGAGTTTATAATATAAAATGCCGAGCTTGTTGTATATGTATGGATCATCCGGATATCTGCTTTGAAGCTCTTTCAAAATAGATAATCCCAATTCCGATAACCCTATCTGCTGATAAGCATCTGCGATATTCTCAAGCATACTTTTATATTTGAAATATTTTTCGTTTAATCCCTGTATGAGTGTTATGGTTTGCTGAACATCCCCATCTTTTTCATAAGCGTTCGCTAATTCCATAACAACGTACGGGTTTCCATTGGTAGCTTTTAAACCAGCTTCGCCATAACTAATAGCCTGTTTAAAAGCCCCGGTCTCTGTTAGCCATTTTACAATATCTATGTATGCAAGCGTGAATGTATTGTCATGCTTCAATAAATTCTTTAGTACGTCTACCGCCATATTTGTATTCCCTACCTTATACATTACCTCTGCTTTATGAAACTCGTCCATTCTGTTAATCATATTATCGGCAAAAACAACAGATGGAATAAGTAGTATACACATTATAATTTCAATTGCAAAATGTTTTTTATACATTAGTCTGTCCCTAAATTTAAGGTAGTTATTCTATAGCCGTTATTCGACTCATAAAACAATAAAAACGGTCCCCTGAATCTTCTGATATACGATTCATTGTGTTCAGCAGTTATATTTATCTTCTCTGTTGATACCTGAAGTACAGGTGTCTTTAGTATATTCAATTCCCGATCCGGATATGAAAGACTGGCGTTGGGATCAAGTCTATCCAAACCTTCTTTTGCGTTAACAACATATTTATTTGTAATACCAAACTGATAAGCCTTGTTCAGCGTTTTTTTATAGATACCAATAGCGTTGTTCTTTACGGGTAAAACCTTTTCTGAAAGCACAGACATATAAATATTTTGTTCAGCATCACTTAAACCTTTCGGTACCGGTGAATTCATTACATCGGTATAAAACTGTTCATACGCGTTTGCATCAAGATACGATGCAGCAATTACGTAATGAGGCACCCCGAGATCAACTATACCTGTTAATATCTTGTTCAATTTTGCAAGCATATTGGTCTTCTCAGTAAAAACCTTTTGTAGCTTTGCGGTGGATTTAAACTTCAATGAGTTATAGAGTGCGAAGTACTCTTTTGCATTAAAAAAGCGTGCACCCGCATAGTAAAAGAGATATGGCGCATTTTCATTTGCATTAAGCTTGTCAAACTGTGATATTACCCTGTCATAGAATTTTTTAGCCTCTCTGGATGAATCAATCTCCAGCATCTTACCTGCTTTGAAACAAGCCTGAATCGATATTTTGACATCTGCAGAATTATAACATACATCTTTATAAATATTTAATGCCTTTCCCGTGTTCCCTGCTTTTGAATAGTCTTCTGCTGTAAATAAAGCGATCTTCGGTTTTTCATCTTTTGAAGCATACAGCTTTTCATATTTCCCGTATTCTGATGCGGCGTCACCATACTGCCCGAGTTTCTCTTTTAGAATGGCAAGGTTAAACATTGCATCTTTTGCTTTATCACTCTCAGAATAATTATTAATGATTGACTCATACATCTCTATCGCTTTGTTAAATCTTAAAGCCTTTTCATACGATAATCCAAGTTCCAGCCTGGCAGAAGAAACAAATTTTGATGAGGGATAGTTTTTTATGAGTGTGTTGAAGACACTTCTTGCCTCTTTAAATCTATTTAGTTTATTAAGAACAACACCCATATTGTAAACCGCAGAATCAATGGTAATGGTTTTATCCTGCTGATTTGAATTAATGTATGCGACGGCCTTTTTGTAATACCTGTATGCTTCTTTCCATTGAGCTTTATCGTAAGCCTTATTTGCCTTTACAAACCATAGTTTACCGAGCACATTTTTAAGATACATGATGGCTTCATTGTTATTTCTTAAGATATTGTATTTTAACGTTTTTACAGCCCACGACTCAAGCCCTGTATCGTTTTTATCTGCTATGAATGCAGAAACAATATATTTAAGGGAATCCATGATAAGGCTGTCGTTAGGATACGTAAGGAGCAGTTTCCGAAACACTTTTATAGAATCCGTAAAATAATCGGCTTTATATAGGACCTCTCCTGACTTGTAAAGCATCTTGGGGGAATCAGGATTTTCAGGATAAAGAGATACATACATATCGCACGCATTTACAAATACGGTTAATTTATTATAGTATGTTGATGTGTCGGTGATATTCAAATTTTCTTCATAAGATTTGACCATATCGAACGCAGCATCACTTCTATATTTATTATCCTCATACATAGGCGTTAGTGCTGCCTTACTGTAGAACTCACCCGCAAGTGCATAATTCTTTAACTGATAAGCTATGTCTGCATAAAAGAAATACACAATGGGCAGCTCTTTATCACCAGGAAACTCACTAATATAGCTTTCAAGGATCTTTTGTGCACTGAGATACTGCCCGGTTGTTGGTTGTTTATGCTTTTGCTTGGGCAATGCAATAAGATCTTTTACAAGCGATAGCATCGCCTTCTTTACTAAATTTATAGCATATTTCTTTGTCGTATTCTCTTTTACACCCGCTAAAAATGGCGAACCAACACCATAGTTTTGTATAATATTTAATCTTACGTCATTCGCGTTATTAAACTTACCTATCTTTTCGTACAACTCCATTTCACCATAAAGAGCCTCTAACGAGTCTAAGGTTTCGGGCGCATTTTGAGTTGTATAATTGTATGCCTGAATTGCAAAATCATAAAGGGCAAGCTTTGTATAAATTGCGCCTATTTTATTCATAATCAGAGGGTAATACCTGTTCCATTTTATACTTTTTAGGAAGGCATCCGCATCCGTTGGAGGTTTGTTCTCTCCAAATATCAAGCTTATATACTCTATCGCTTCATTTTTCATGGACTCTCTTTTTTCTGAGCCGGCAGCCATATCTGCCCTGTTAACAACCTGGACAAAAAATGATAAAGCCTGATCATATTTATTTTCTCTATAATATGTCCATGCTAATTTATAAAGTGCCATATCATAAAACTGGCTATTCTTATATTTCATTGCATTAGAATATGCATTCTCGGCAGAACTTAACAAATCATTATTAAAATAATACTCCCCTATCCTGAACCACACTTCCGGCATAAATGTTGATTCGGGAAACAGCTTTGTCAAAGTGATATAGCTGTCTGCAGCTTCTTTTTCGTTTCCCTCCTCACCGTAGCAGTAACCCATTAAATAGTAAGCCAGGGCGTCGTATTTGTTGTGAGGGAATTGGCTTAAAAAGCGTTTATAGAGCGATATAGAAGTACTATAGGAAATATGAGGCGGCGGGCCTGTCGATTTACCGGTTGATAGCCCTTTCTCAAATTGCCGCATGCTCTGCATAAATAGATCATTTGAATGCTCATAGTGCAGCTCAGCGAGCCTTAAGATAACATATGGTATCAGAGGTGATGACGGATACTTATTCAATATCAGGGTGAGACCCTTAATCTCATTTTGCCTTTTCTCGTGTTCAATCTTAACAAGACTTTCTGTTGCCTCTTTTAATGATTGCTTTGCACGATTAACAGCGTCTGCCTCCCTTCTTATGATAAAAGCATTCACATCTTTATTTAAATGTGATATCTGTTGTACTGTGTACAATATATCTATTCTCGTATCGATATCCGATTGAGAATCACTAATCATATCCGCATTCAGTTCAGAAGTAAACGCAGAGAGGAACGCGAATACAATACATATCAATAATATAATGCGGTTTACAATATTCATGTCAAATATGTTTTTCCATTTCCTTAAGTTTATTCATATTCTCTTTCAAACGATTTAAATATCCCTTAAGCGAATTGAGGTTCCCTCTTTCAATATTGATCGTGGTCGTCGTCGGGAGAGTTCCAACAATACCAGCTTCATGCTTTCTCATATTGGTATACTCATTTGTTATATTTCTTACATCCTTTTCACTTTCATTATACGCTTTATTAATTCGTTCAGTATATGCCTCTTTACTCAAGGTTCTTACATCAATAAAAGCTATAGTAGCTTGTGATGCAAGAACCTCCAGAGAGCCTGCAATATTACTGTACACGTCTTTCAGAGTTAATCCCTCTGCATACTTCAGCCATACCGAGGTCAGACTGGTGTACGTATTGTTAAGTTCTAATGCTTCATTCGAAGCATCTCTGTACTTGTAATCTATAAGGTTTTCCATTGTTTGTTTTATACCTGCAAGCATGCTCTCATCTTTCTGAACAGCATGCATAACCGGTTTAGTTTTATCATTAAGCAAGCCGTCCTTCATTACCATCATCATTTGTAAATTCAAAGAATTAGTTCGTGCTTTACTTATGTCCCGCCCTAAATTCATCATGTTTTTGTATGGATCATAAACGTAAAACGTGTTTTCATGCGCCTTCGCATAAGCCGGCAAATTGATGTCTTCCATGCTGGCAGAACTTAACGTCATAAAATATCGCATCATCAATTCTCTTGACAGCCCGGCATAATCAAAACTTTTTAAAATGGAAATCTTGTCTTTCGCGCTGTTAAAGTATTCGGACAGAAGAATCCTCAACACCGAATCCTCTGCATCTTCAACACCAACGGAATAACCTCTGAGTAACTTATCATTTAAAAAAATATCTTGATCGAGTTGCATCTTAGACTCTTTTACAAAGCTGTTAAGGCCGTTCATATTCGGATACACCATCGCTGATTTATTATAAATGTTATTTATCTGATTATAAAAACTGCTGCTCCTTATAAAAGAGCCAACATTTGCTGCTGTCCAATTCTTGCTATTCTGCAATACATCTAATGCTGGATTGGTTTTTAATATATGAATAGCCTGATCATACTGGTCTATTACATCATTAAAATAATCTGTTGCCTGATCATATCTTTTAAGTTTTACAAGTATATAACCCTTTAAAACCTTTGCCTTCAACTTATCGAGACTCGGCATTTTATCAGCTATAAGCTTATCTACAAGTTCTAACGCTTTTGCAAAATCATTCGCTTTCTGGGCAGCCCATGATCCTTCATAAAGAGCGTCTGTATAATAAACAGAAGTACTCGGTACTTGCTCGTAAAATGTCATGGCATCTTTATAATCACCCGCATCATATAATATCCTTGCAATTGAAAGCAGCGAAAGTATATAAGGCTCTCTATTCCTTGCCAAGGTCTTCTCATTTATTAATCCGGTAAATATATCCTGAGACTTCTTTTTTTTGCCCTGCTTTAACAGCGATACAGCCAACAGATAACGCGCTTTTAAACCCGTATCGGTATTATCCTTTATCTTAACAAAAAAGGTTTGTGCACTGATAGGATAACCAGCTAATAGATAAAACCATCCCGCTGAAAAATCAAAATCATCGTCCGACACATCTCCCATCCTGTTTATGCCCGAATTAATAACATTCATAAGATTATAACTATGTTCTATATAAAAATATTTAATTCCTTCTAAAATCGCCGACCTCAGGAGTACTCTATTGTTGGTTCCTGAAATAACGGGAACAAGATAATGAATTGCGCTTAAAACATCACCAGTATGCCCAAAGCATTTTGATATGGTAAAATATATTTCGTTTTTATTTTTTATGCTATAAAAATTGGTAGAATCGGTAACACCCATAAAATATTTTAATGGAGCTATCGACATGCTCCATCCATTCATGTTCATATCCAGAGAATCGGTAACAGCTATAAGGTATTCCAAGGAAGCCTCATAGTTCCCCTGTTTATAAAACAACATACCCTTTTCCAATAGGGCCTGCAATGGCAGTATGTCCTTATTATAAGCCTCGGGATACTTGAAATCCGCAACCGCTTTGGATTGGGATAAAAACAAGGATATAGCCAAAAATAGTATTAAATACAGAAATAATTTTTTCATAAAGATTTATTTTATCCCGGGTGGCTGCCTTACAGACTGCTCAAATTTTACACTCGTCCTTGCAGGGGTGTCTCCTTTACCTGTGTCGATACAAACTATATCCAGATGGGTAAAAACACCGGGCCTGGCATCAAGAGTACCCGTGGCAGTAAAGTTATAATTCTTCCCCTCACCAATACCGAGGAAACCGGATGTTTGAAGAAGTACATAAACCTCTACGCTATGCTTACCGGGAACTATGGGGCCGTTGAAAATCATATCTTTTGCCTTTGCGAGTGACGTGCTGCCAGGAATATTTAATTTAAAACCATCTATGTAAACAGCTATTTTTTTGGGTACAAAATCACCGTGCGGGAAATATGTATTAAGATTAATCTGAACAGGTGCACCTTGTGATATACTATAGACAATGCCTTCACCAAATAACAATAATCTTCCTTTTAGTTTAATCATCTGCCTGTTCAATTCACTTAAAGTAGCATCAATATCCTTCATATTGTGTGTGTCGTAATAGCTTGAGAAACTGTCCGAACTTAAGAGGCTATCACCTGCACAAAAAACATTTAACGGATTCAAAAGAAAAAAGATAAACAGCAGAAAAGTTGAATATATGTATTTATGTTTAAATATGTGTTTCATCATTTTTTATCTCTCCTATTTTTTTAGTACAAATTCAAGCATTGTTTTTTTACCTTCTGCAATAATTACTTTTGATACCACAGGTTGATATCCCTGTGCAAGGATTGTTATGTAATAAATCCCGGGCTTTAAGTTTGTAGAAAAATACCCTGTTGACGGATCCGTTAAAACGTCTTCAACGTTCCACTTATCAAACTTAATTGTAGCAAGAATTGGTTTACCCTGCGCATCCACAACCCTGCCTATAAAGCTGCCAAATGAATAGATTCTCTTCAAATAAAAGTTTTGAGTAATACCCTGATGTGGTAAAGCAAGCCTTGTTACAGTAACACTCTCATAACCATTTTTTCGTGCCTCTATTGTGACAGGTCCTATATTCAACAAACATGATTTATAAGTACTCGTCGTTATTCCTGTAATAATATCGGAACATTTAACATTAGTACCCTTTATTGAAATGATAGTGCGCGGCAATATTTCTTTTGTTTTTGCATCATAAACGCTACCCGTAAACCATCCGTAAGGTAATGTATTTTTTGGCACCAGAAGTTGAAGATTGGGCATCACCCTTTTAAGCCTGAAAACTGCCTTCATGAATGAAGGTTTAAATATATAAGCCAGGGAAAAATATAAATCCCACGCAGGCACCGCTCTTATATTGTGTCCGATTATATTCTGTACAGAACTCAGTCCGATATCAACGGCGGTATCTATTGTTAATGGTTTTATTGGCTGAATCCTGATTCCGGGGGTAATCCTCTGGGGGCTGTCCCCAAAACTTTCTATGAGTATTTTCCTTAAATTATACTCTATAAACGGAGTTACAAATGTGTTCGGGATAGGGGCTAATATATCGAATGAAAAAAGATATTGATCCGACGGATAGATACCAAGAGCAGTTTTTATGTCGGGTGGAGTAAGATAGCTGTTAGATAAAAGTTTATCCGAGTTATCGTAATGATAACCTAAATTCACATTCAACATTAGTGGTAATTTTGTATCTCTTCTTGCATCATAGCTAAAAAGCAAAAGGCCGTAAAAACCGGTAGCTGAAAAATTATAAAATAGTTGCTGGATCTGACTCATTGTTTGTATACTACCGCTGACACCTATACTGAACACAGAATTGATCTTGTAAGCATATTTTAGTCCAACCCTAAAATCCGCAATTGATTCCAAGAGGCTATAAGAACTATACTGAGGATAATACTGTTGTGTACTTGATGCAATCACACCTGCAAACCCTTCAAGACCTTTGTATAAACCGCCTGTAACAAATCCAAAACTACCAATATTCTCTGTGTTTGAGGCATTGGTCATAGACAGCTCGTTTGAATAATAGTAATTCATACCTCCTATAAGACTAAAACTCCCCGGGTCGAGTGAGTATGGAATACTAATTCTCAGTAGGCCGGTTCCGCCAGTTGCAGAAGGCGCATCTATAACAAACTGCCCAGCCGCATAACAAATATTTGATAAACCGGCTAACACCAGAAAAAATATTATACCTATAAATAATTTTATTTGTCTCATTAGAGGCTTCTATAATTTAATATTAGTCTTATGTCAAACATTATGGATCCTGTCTATAACATCAATAAGCCTTTTTCTAAACTGTTCCTTATCCGTGCTGTTCCCTTTATTTAAATAAGCTGCAGGTTTTGTAAGATTCATTATCTTTTTAAAGTTGTCATCGCATTTTACAACAGAGAAAAATACAATGGGTATTTTTTTTGTTTTCTTTAAACCGGTTTCCATTGCCCTCATTGTTCTCGCTGCGTCTATCCCGCTAATAATCGGCATATTAACATCAAGTATTGCAAGATCCACATCCAAGTTGTTTTTAAAAAGTTCACTCAACCGCGACAGGAAAGCCCTTCCGTTTTCACTTTCTATAAGATCGATAGAGATCCTACTGTTTATAAGTGCTTCAGCAACCTGCTTTCTCATTATTGTGGAATCATCTGCGATAATGATTCTGTTCAATACTTCCTGTTTATACACTTTTTTAGAAAGATCTAGTCCGCATTCGGAACAATGGATGCGTTCCTCTCCGTTAGAAATCATTACGAATATATCAACCGATTCGCCGCAGCTTGGACAAAAAACTTTCGGTACTTGCGAAGACATACGTTTTACTGGAAAAGATCCTTTACTTTATCAAAGATACCTTTTGCATTATTTTGTTTATTTTCTTTTAAGATTTCATCAAATTCTTTTAGAAGCTCCTTTTGTCTCTCTGTTACATATTTTGGAACCTCTATATGAACTTTTACAACCTGATCTCCTTTTCTCCGATCATAAGGACTCGTTACGCCTTTATGTTTTAATATGAATGATTGTCCTGAGTTTGTTCCTGGGGTGATTTTAAGTTCTTCCTCACCATATAAAGTCGGGATTTTTATAGTATCACCAAGAACAGCTTGTGTAAAAGAAATATTCGTATCAAGTATAATATCATGACCGTCTCTTTTGAATACCTGGTGATCTTTTACTTTTATTATTATATGCAGATCACCGGAAGCTCCGCCGTTATAACCTTCACTACCTTTACCCTGTATTCTTAAAACACTCTCGTTGTCAACACCCGCCGGAATATTTATTTTTATTTTATCCTGCCTTCTTATCCTGCCCGTTCCTCCACAATTCCTGCATTTATCTATTATTTCATAACCCGCACCATTGCATACATTACATGTTCTTGTAACGGTAAGGAAACTCTGCCTATAATTTATTTGTCCTCTTCCTCCGCAAGTCCTGCATGTAATTGGTTTTGTACCCGGTTTTGCACCCGTTCCCGAGCATACATCACACAAGCCTATGCGTTCAATGGGGATTTCCTTCTCTGTACCTAAAACAGCCTCCTCAAATTCTAATTCAAGAATAGTTTCCACATCTCTCCCGCGAACCCTTTTATTGGAAGCACCCCTTGTACCAAAAAAGTCACTAAAAACATCACCTATCAAATCTTCAAAGATCGTTGTCGAACCGAACAAATCATCGTAAGATGAATTCATCCTTTCAAAACCGTGTCCGTACTTATCATACTGTGCTTTTTTTTCAGCATTACCCAGTACGCTGTACGCTTCATTTATTTCCTTGATCTTTTCTTCCGCTTCTTTATCTCCCGGCCTTTTATCAGGGTGATATTCCAATACCAATTTTCTATAAGCCTTTTTTATATCAACATCGCTGGCATCTTTGCTGACGTTGAGTATCTCGTAGTAATCTTTTTTCTTCACTGTGTATTATTCTCCTCTGCTTGAGTTTTTCTATAAAGCACTTCTGCTATCTTATGAGACAGTGTACTTAAATTATCAACAGCATCTCGAAGTACGGCTATATCATCCATATTCCTTTTATTTTTTACATCTTCAATGGCTGATAGAATTTTATCGTAATCTTCTTCTGTGAGGAAATCCCTGTATTCCTCAATCGAATTAGTCGTAGCGTATACAAGTCCATCCGCTCTGTTCTTAAGATCTACCAATTGTTTTCTTTTTCGATCATCCTCTTCATGCTTTTGCGCATCACCTATAATACCATTTATTTGTTCCTCTGTTAAGCCGCTCCCGCCTTTGACCCTGACCTTTTGTTCTTTCCCAGTACCGAGATCTTTTGCCCTTACATTTAGAATACCATTTGCATCTATTTCAAAAGTTACTTCTATAAGATCGATAGAGATCCTAGCAGGAGGAAGACCCATGAGCTGAAAACTTGCAAGTGTCCTATTATCCTTTGCAAGCTCCCTTTCACCCTGTAATACATGGATATTGACAAAATCCTGATCATCCTCTGTTGTTGAAAATACCATGGTTTTTCTTGTTGGAATCGTCGTATTTCTTGGCATGATCTTTGTAAAAATACCACCCTGCGTTTCAACACCAAGAGATAGCGGTGTAACATCAAGCAAGATAATGTCTTTTACAACCCCTTTCAATACAGCACCTTGTATTGCAGCGCCAGTTGCAACCACTTCATCAGGGTTTACACCTTTTACAGGCTGTTTCCCAAAAATCTTTTCTGCCTTTGCCACAACGGCAGGCATCCTTGTCATACCTCCAACAAGAATGATATTATCTATATCTTCTTTTTTAAGTTCTGCATCTTTAATAGCAATCTCACACGGCTCACTAAGCTTATCAAGCAAATCCTGTACAAGTGATTCAAACTGTGATCTGTTGATCGTTTTTGTAAGATGTTTTGGCGCCGAGCCGTCCGATGCAATAAATGGGAGGTTTACCTCTGTTTCCTTTAAAGTTGACAACTCCATCTTGGCTTTCTCTGCTGCATCTTTTATTCTTTGTATAGCCACCTTATCTTTCGTAAGGTCTATACCCGTTTCGTTTTTGAACTCTTTAACAAGCAAACCGATCAATGCCCTGTCAAAATCCTCTCCTCCAAGAAATGTATTGCCATTTGTTGCTAAAACTTCAAATACACCATCATTTAGTTCAAGAATGGATATATCAAATGTCCCGCCGCCGAGATCAAAAACGGCTATTTTTAAATTTTGATCCTTGTTTAGCCCATAAGCAAGGGATGCCGCAGTTGGCTCGTTAATGATCCTTAATACATTAAGTCCCGCTATCCTTCCCGCATCTTTTGTTGCCTGTCTCTGGCTATCATTGAAGTATGCAGGAACCGTAATCACAGCATCTTCAATTTTTTCTCCTAAAAAATCCTCCGCGTAATATTTCATTTTTGCAAGTATATAGGCAGAGACTTCTGCCGGACTGACTTTTTTATCTTTTATCTCAATCCACGCGTCATTATTATCCGCGCATATAATCTTATAAGGCATTACCCTGCTGCTTTGAACGACCTCTGGTGAATCGAATTTTCTTCCTATCAATCTTTTAACGGCAAAGACGGTATTTTCAGCATTTGTTACCGACTGCCTCTTTGCAAGATTTCCGACAATTAATTCGCCTTTATCATTGAAAGCAACCATAGAAGGCGTAGTTCTTCCACCTTCTGCATTCGGTATAACAACAGGCGAATCCCCCTCCATATAAGCGACACAGGAGTTTGAGGTACCCAAATCTATCCCTATTACTCTACTCACTTACTCCCTCAACACCATTATATTATTAACCATTATCCGAGTTATCAGAGTTATTTTGATCTCTCGATTGCTCGGTATCTTGTTTAGAGATCTTTCTCCCTACAATTACTTTGGCAGACCTTAACAACCTATCCTTGTAAAGGTAACCCTTCTCAACCTCTTTTACTATAACATTGTCTTCATAATCCCCGCCCTCTTCAATTCCGATACCTTCATGAAAATTAGGATCAAATATCTGACCAACCGTTTGTATGGATGTAACGTTGAATCCCGCCAATACCTTTTTTAGCAATTTTGATGTAAGTTCTATACCTTCATAAAGGCTGTCAGGTTGTGCATTTTTTTTTGCATACTCAAGTGCACGATCAAGATTATCAATGATTGGTAAAAGTTCTTTTATCAATGCTTCATAACCATACTTTAATGAATCGAGTTTTTCCTTGTGAACGCGCTTTCTGAAATTATCAAAATCCGCCTCTGCTCTAAGCCATTTATCTTTATTAAGTGTAACCTCTTTATTTAATTTATCTATCTCTGCTTTTAATCTTTCCACTTCTGCCGTTTGAGACTCTGATAAGAATTCCTCCTCTACAGTATCCTTGACCCCTGCGGCAGATTGATTTTTTTTAAGGTCTGCACCATGATCTCTAACCTCTGAATCAATAAGGGCTTCTCCCCGAATATTCCCAGTCCTGTCATTGGCTTTATTCGCAGTTTTAGAACTGTGTTCTGCATTATCCTGTTCCTTTATCTCTTTTTCTGATTCAGATTGCTCCCTGTTTTTTTGTTCTTGATTATTATTTTCCATTCTACCACCTTTGATTTTTCTCTTCTTTTTATTATCATGTGCCATCAAAACACCATTTTTTTGTTTTAACAATCATAAATAATAATGTCAATATACAGATATATCATATAAGCTAATATATTGATTTCATTAGTCAATAGAGATTGTATGTTTTATACCAAACCATCCAAAGTATAATGCAAAAGAAAGAAATATAAAGCCACTTATAATCATTATTACCTTAAAACCTTTTGAGCCTATAAACCTTTTAATATATCCAAAAAACAGGGCAACTACACTATACCATGCAAGATCTGCAAGTATATGTCCCATATAGAAAACAACTATACCTTTCAGACCATATTTAAAGGAAAGCACAATATAACTCAATCCTATAGTAATCCACCATATAAGCAAATAAGGATTGGATAGAGAGGTTAAGATACCTGATATGTATGCCGAATTACTCTTTGTATCCTTATTATACGTTAATAAATCGCCCGAATATCGAAAAGCACCATAAGCCATGCCCAGCAACACAATGCCGCCGGCTATACCGATAATAGCAAGCGCGGTATTGCTTTTTAGAAAATGCCCAAGACCAAAATAAAGACCCAGTACCAATAAGACCTCAAGTGTCCCGTGTCCCATTACAATAAAAATACCTGCTCTCAATCCTTTCTTACTGCTATGGAGAACAGTTGCGGTAAACATAGGTCCTGGCATCATAGCACCAGAGAACGCAATTATAAAAGAACTAAAAAATATTCCAATCAATCCCATAGAGTCTTTTATACACCTTACATGATTAACATAAACAATTTTTTTAGTAAAAAAATAGACTTATGTGGTTTTTACAAAATCGGACTTTTGAAGGACTTTTTTCTTATCTCGATTAAAAATCGCACGTACCTTTTGATTAAGGTTCTGGCGCACTATAAAAAATGCTTTGATTGTTTGCGCAGGATATTATAAGTATTAAACAAGCTTATAGACGAATCATGAACCGTCTTCCCGGGCAAATGCTTTATGTTATAGAATGGTTTATACGCAAATAATATGGAAAGGAAAAAAATAAATACTGATTATGTTTAAAGGTAATATAAAAAGGCTATTGGGATATCTTACTCCATACATCGATAGATTTATCTTTGCGATGATTTTAATGATCATGCTCTCGCTTATGACAGGTGCAATTGCATACTTAGCAGGTCCACTCGTGAAGTACATAATAAATCCGTCGGAAACGACTTTGCATGTAGCAGGTCCGTTTAAATTCCTTTTGAAAATACCAAAAAAGGAGTTGTTTTATTATCTGCCGATTACGCTTATCGTTGTTGCTTTTTTAAAAGGCCTTTCATTTTATGGGCAGGCTTATTTTATGGGGAATATAGGACAGAAGATTATAAGAGATATAAGGAATGATCTGTTCGGACATATTCAATACCTGCCGTTAGCTTATTTTTCAAATGTTAATACGGGAACGCTTGTCTCAAGGATCATGAACGATGTGGGACTTATCCAGGGTGCAGTAACGAGCGCCGTTGCGGGCAGCTTAAGGGACAGCTTTTCTATAATCGTACTTATCGGTCTTGCTTTTTATCTTGACTGGCAATTGTCCCTTCTCACATTTCTTGTTTATCCCTTAGTAGGATACGCCATCGTATGGGTTGGAAGAAAACTTCAGAAGGTGAGTATACAGGGACAGGTTGCCGCGGCCAATCTCAACAATAAACTATTCGAATCAATCTCGAGTATCAACATAGTTAAGGCGTTTAACAGTGAAGATCATGAAGTGAACAGGTTCAAGAAATTTACGTCAGACTTTTACGTAGCGATTATGAGGGGCGTAAAGGTAAACGCATTGTTCACCCCTTCCATGGAATTTCTTATGGTGGTAGGATTTGTCGGCGCATTCTGGTATGGCGGATGGAGGATCATGAACGGTACACTTACACCCGAGAGTTTTTTATCGTTTTTTGCTGCCATAGGTTTATTATATCAGCCGGTTAAAAACCTTAGTAATATAAACAGTATAATACAGGATGGGCTTGCAGCATCAAAACGTGTATTCGAGGTACTCGATGAACCATTAGAGACGGGCAGGGACGGCAGTAAAATTGTTACAGAAGTAAAAGAAGGCATATCCTTTAAAAATGTAAGCTTTAAATACAAGGATCAAGATGTATTGAAGAACATCAGCATGGATATAAGGAAAGGAGAGATCATTGCAATTGTTGGAGATAGCGGCGCAGGAAAATCAACACTTGTAAGCCTTATACCTCGTTTTTATGATGTAACATCAGGTTCAATAAAGATAGACTCCGTTGATATAAGCGAAATAAAAATTAAAGCCTTGAGGGACATGATTGGTATAGTTACACAGGAAACCGTTTTGTTTGATGATACCGTTTACAACAACATAATCTATGGTGCCAAAGATGCCACTTTTGAAGAGGTCGTAAATGCGGCAAAGGCTGCTTATGCACATAAATTCATAATGGAACTATCGGATGGTTATAATACAAATCTTGGTGAAAGGGGTGCTAAATTATCCGGAGGCGAAAGGCAGAGGATCTCAATAGCAAGAGCGATATTGAAAAACCCCGCGATACTTATTCTTGATGAAGCCACATCAAACCTTGATGCAAAATCAGAAGGTGAGGTGCAAAAGGCACTTGAAAACCTTATGCGCGGTAAGACCACATTTTTAATTGCACACAGGCTATATACTGCTGAACGGGCAGACAGGATAGCAGTGATAGTAAAAGGAATCCTTGAAGAAGAAGGACATCACGACATGCTCATGAAGAATGATGGATATTACAAAAAACTTTACATGCTTCAGCACACACTTTTTGAAAAAGAACAAAAAAATATGCAATGAAGCATTATATAAGTTCTATTAAAACGTGGATCCTGGGTTTGGTAATATGGGCATTAACCTATTTAATGGCATTAACCCTTAGATACACTTTTAAAGGAAAAGAAACATTCGATAAATTCATTTCGAAAAATCCTACCGTAGCTGTATTCTGGCATGGCGAGTTTTTCCTCTTACCTTACCTATATAGAAAACAAAAGGTGGCTACATTTGTAAGTCCAAGTAAAGACGGCAACATATCAAATGCGGTTCTAAGAAGATACAAATTCGGCAGGATAAGAGGGTCAAGCACAAGAGGAGGTGTGTCGGCTTCCCGCGAGGCTATTAATTATATAAAGAACGGTTATGCTATAGGTATAACGGCGGATGGACCAAGGGGGCCTTATCACAAATTAAAACCCGGAGCTGTATGGCTTGCACAGCAGATGAACATCCCTGTTGTGACTGTTACAGTAAGGTTAAAGCATTCATTAAAATTAGGTTCATGGGATAAATTTGCCATACCGGTACCATTTACAAAGGTTATCGTTATTTATGGAGAACTTATAGATATAAAAACTAAGAACAGACAGGAAGCTGTAGAAGTTGTCCAGAAAAAGCTTGAAGAGCAAGGTAAAGAGGCAGACTTAACGATAGAAAATCTTTAACCCGGAAAACACGATTCAATTTTTTCTCATCCGGCATCTCTAAAGTATTCTTCACGCTACAAGATTGTACCTATGTAGAAGTCCCATGCCGTAAGAGCCTCTCCCGTCCTTCTATCGAGCTTGAAGCCTATATCAATATTAAGAGCGCCAGCCGGTGTAACATACCTTAAACCAACACCAGCGGTTTTTCTTATATCATGCATACCCTTCAGAACGAATGTTGACTGTGATGACCACACATTACCGCCGTCTGTAAATATAACCCCATCAAAATTCCATATCATTTTTATGCGAAGCTCTGTTTGATAATTCAGCATAATATCTCCTCCAAGGGGTACGTTTCCCGGTCCTATGGGACCTACAGAGTCCTCTGTAAATCCCCTTAAAGTTGAACCGCCGCCGAGATAGAACCTTTTTTCTATAGGTAAATCAAGCGTTGTCCCGAGAGGCCATGCATAACCACCTCTTAATGATATAACCCATACCAGATCTTTGTTTAAGGGTATGTACTTGGTAGTTGCAGAATACAATTTTAGATACTCTTCCTGAGAATAAAACCAGTTTTTTGCCCAATCAAGTCTGAAGATTTCCAAAAATCCATTTGTAGGGTTAAATGGATTATTGCGCTCGTCGATAAAGATCAGCGGAGATATAATGCCAAGCTGGGTCATCTCCACATCGGCAGGGGTGAGGACGGCAGCGGGGTTAACATTAAGAGGCTCCCTTAATTCAAACTCATATTGCAGGGACAATTTTATTCTGGAATCAATGTTTTTATCAACACCCATAATTGCACCCAGCGTTTTTAAACTGTACCCGACCCACAAATTTCTTATGTAAGAATCAATCAGGTTAACCCTGCCCGTCAAATGAGTTCTGAATAAATAATTTTCTTTATACCCAAGTTCTAAATCCCTCTGATTGGTTATATAGTTGCTATGATTGAACATAGGTTTAAACGAATAAATCTGAGGCTGCACACCTCCACCGACATGAAGATCAATTGATCTTGCCGTGCCCATTATATTATTGTCATAAATATCTGCAGTACCCCTATAGCCTACTGCAGTACTATAACCGGCAGAGAATTCTATACCATGCTTTTTTCGTTCTTTTAAAATCACTTCTATATCTACGGTGTTACCTGATCCATTTTCTGCTGACAGGGGTTTTATTTCCACCCTGTCAAAATATCCGGTTCTTAAAAGATTAATTCTGCTCTGCACAACCTCATCGGGAATAAAATATGACCCGCTCTTTAAAATGAGATTCTCCATTATAACCCATGTAGCTGTTTGCCTATTCCCAACTATAATAATCCTTCCTATGTGAATTCTTTTACCTTCTTTTATTGTAAATGAAATATCTGCAAGATGTTTATTTATCAAATAATTATAATCTACGGAGGCATTTATGTAGCCTTTCGAAAAGTATAATCGTTCTATAGCCCTTTTGACATTCTGCAATTCCCACATATCAAATGCACTATTTGGTTTTATTTTATTTAAGATATTTAAAACTGCTGCATTCATAGCTTCGGATAAGCCACTCATACTTATACTTTTAACAAGGGTTTGTTTGCCCTCATCTATGAAGATATTTACATTAATCCATTCTTTCCTTTTATCCATAAAATCTATTTTGATATCCTTTATATTTGCATCAAGAAATCCGTCCATCTTGTATAGATAAACAATGGCTTTTAAGTCTTCATCAAATCTCTGGGGCGATAAAATTCCATTATATTGATAATCATAGATATAAGCGTACAATCTCCATGGAGATGTTAACATCTGGGCTTTTAAAGCAGAGCTTGATTCATGTTTGTTGCCGTGGAAAAAAATACCCGCGATGTATATCTTTTTACCTTCATGAATATTATAAATCACATGAATATCTTTTCCCCTTATAATGTGATAATTGACTTTTGCATAAAAAAATCCTCTGTCTTTGTATGCGATTTCTATTTTTGTTTTATAAAGCTCAAAATTGAGAAAACCTGCCGACTTTTTAATTCCCATAACATCCAAAAGCTCATTATTGCTAATATTTTTATTACCCTTAAATTCAAACAAAAATTTCTTTCCGGTATTCACATAAATACTTATGTATGCATTATCGAGATTCTCTGAATATATTATTTTGAGTTTTGATATATAAACCTGCCAGTAGCCAAGAGAATAATAGTAGCTATCAAGTAATGCAGGTATGCTGTCTATTTTATTTTTTACGATAGGCTCGCCCCTCTTTATTCCCATCTCATCCATAAGAGCAGCTTTTGTTATGAGCGGATTCCCGAACACCTCTATTTTATTTATGATTGTAGGCTGTCCCTCATCTATATTTACAACGATATTACCGCCGCTGTATGAGGTTTTTTTGAATTTTGCAGTTACCTCTGCCCGTGTATATCCATTATCATAATAGAACTTCTTTATTCTTTCTTTTAATTTATCCAAAATACCCGTGTAAAAAACAGTACCTCTTTGGATATATACTGCGTGTTCGAGTTCTGCATTATTAAATGCATGGACTCCCTTAAATTCGATCTTCTCCACTCCTACGATAGGCTCACACCTATATATAATTGCGATAGTATTATCTGCTGTAATATTAATCATCATTTCAACATCCGAGCATTGAGACGTTGAGTATATCAGCTTTATTGTGTTATCTGCGTCGCTAAGGTTAAAGGGCGTACCTATCTTTGTTTTTATAAATGCCTTTATACCTTCCATTTTCACGTCGGGGGGAAGCTTAAGCTCAACATTGGATATCATCATACCATTGTATGAACCGATATATTGATCTGCAGGTGCACTTGCAGATAAAGAGATCAGGATCAATATGATAAATATGATATATCTAAGGACGGCCATCAGAATTGTAATTTATATTTTAGATCTCCGCCAATATTCCCCACGTTATTATTTGTATTGGATTGTTGTATGACCGACATTTCATTATCCCAATCACCCGTCAGATATAATCTTTTACTCAGCCTGTATTCGGACTGAAAACGTTGAAAATTATATCCGTTAAGATCATAAGAATAATTGACCACGAAGTTATTGGTTATCCTCTTAGAAACAGTAACCTTTAGGCTCGTCGATGAAAGACCTCTCGGGTAATACGGTTCGATCTGAAGATTATCAATCCAAAAGTATTTCTTTACATTATTCAGATTTGTGCTGCCCATAAATTCGGAAAACATATCCTTTGCAAGCTTGCTTCCTACAGCAGCCCCAAGCTCATAAGCCGCTACAGAGCTGACTCCGCTTTTAGCAAGATCAAATGTAGTTACACCGTACGTAAGTAAACTTATAATATCCGTCTCATCAAGGTTTGGGGGATTTGACGTGAGTATTATATTAAGCTTGCCAAGTTCACCAGAAACGTTCAGGTAAATCATATAATCAGTGTATTCATTATTAACCATATATTGATTTTCCATAGAAGCACGCACTTCTACAAACGGGTTTCCGGGATGCTCCCGCGTGTACGTAAGAAGAATATTATCTATATTAAATGTAGATGACCTATATACAATTTGCCCGCTATTTGATGTTATATTGCCCAGAATAACAGGGTCATCTATATCTCCAATAACCTTTAAATCCATACTTAATACGCTGTTCACTAAATTATTATCAACAACTATGCTGTCATTCGCGTATATGCTTACATCCAAATGTAAAGGATTAAGCTTTTTATTTTCTATACTTTTTACTTCATACTTTCTGTGTTGAAATTTTAACAGCTCATCCTCCCAGTTAATGTAATCCGTATATGATGCATTAATAATGTCTACGTTACCCTGAAGTACGGGCTGCTTATAATTACCTTTCAAACCGAGTGAAGCGTTAAAATGCACAGGGATGGTATTGTTATAAACATAGTTCATACCTTTAATCATTAAAGAGAGGTCAAAGACTTCCGGCAGGATCCCCTTAGTAATTATTTTCCCGCTGCCAGACATAGAGCCTCCATTGATTATGCCGGTGAGTTCATTTATAGTAATACTATTATTACGGATAAAAACCGATGTTCTTAAAGATGAAATAGCAACAGGGTATTGTGAAAGCGTTATAGCTCCGTTGAGTTCTGAATTACCGTTTATCATGGTATGCCCAGCTTTACCCTCTATTCTGGCATCAAGTTTAAATCTACCGCTTGAACCTGCAACCATATTTGTAAACAATGGCAAATAGTTTAAATTGATATCTGCATCAACGAGTGTATCGATATTGCCGTTAAAATTAACAAAACCTTTTAGCTGTAAAAAACTACTCTTCCCTTTTATTAAAAAATTCCTGAAGTATAAATCATTGTTAGCCACATCCACAAATACCGGTCCCCCATTCTTGAGAACAGCAAAATGATTACCCAACGTGAGATTCGTTAAGTACACATACCCGACAATAGAATCCGGCACATCTTTTAACTTTCCCACAAACCATGCCTTACCGGTAATACCGTTCGCTATATCATTTTTTGAGAAAAGTTTTATAAATGGAGACATGCTGAAATTGTTAAATTTTGAGGCCAGCTCAAATTCATACCCATTACCTATCCTGAGACTTGCATCACCATACAGAGAATCACCGAATAACCTCGCCCGGATAAAAAGCTCATCATTCTTTAGGTTCAACTCGATTCTTGAGTCGGATAATAACTTATCTCGATAATAGGAATCCAGTACTTTTACAGATAAGTCTGCTTTTGGCTTTGTCAGCTTCCCGTACACATTGCCTGTAAAAGAAAGCAATGCTTTTACCGGTAGTTGTGATTTATTGACGAGATCAATCTCTTTAATGAAAAATTTGTTTGAATCAAAATCAAGGTTCACCTCATTGCTTTCTGATAGTGTGCCCCTTACATTTATTTCGCCCCTACCCTTCTTAAATATGCACCTATCGAATTTTACAATACCGTTGTTCATGCTTATTTTAACAACGCCTTTATCAAAGGACTGCCATTGCACGGATGGCTGAGAAAAATAAAGATCGGTATAGCCGTTCATCTTTTTTACTGGCCCGTCAATCATTATTGTCCCCGTGGCATAACCACCCGCTGTAAGCTTTTTATCAATATTGTACGCGATATCAGCCATCGAAAGATGTTTGAGTATAGCCACAAGATGGAGCCTTACCCCTTTTGTAAAACTTATACCTCCATTAACATAAGCTTTTGTATCCCCGCGGTTTATCCGGATTGCTTCGAGAGCTAAGACGTTTTTACTGAATCTTATCCCGCCTTTTGTATGCCCCATGTGTATACCCTCCATACCATAATGCGAAAAATCGGTTAAGCCGTATATGACAATATCTGTAAATGGACCTGCTATATAGCCGTGCACGGCTCCTATACCTGTATACGGTATAGAGGCTATTGGGCTGACATCGATCATATCAACGTGGGATGAATTAAATTCAAGAAACATTGCACCTGTAAAATAAAGAGCCGTGTTAGTGTAAACGATAGAGTGATCCGTTTTTGCAGATGTCTGATAGAGGTACGCATACCGGTCATTTATAATAAATCTGGAATCAACGAGAGCCGGCTTCACCGTTAAGATCTTCATCTTTTTACTCGCAAGAAAATAATCATTGTAGACAGAAAATCTTTTAAATTCAGTGCGGGTTGTTCCTGAAAAATAAATAGGATTAAAACTGCCTTTTACATTCACCTTTCCTGTTAAGGATGCATCAACATAAGGTGTTGGAACTCCCAATGACTTGAGGAGTTTACCGAAACTTACATTATCAAGGCTGAGCACGAACTTAGAAGGTATTTTGTTATCGAACATATTAATTGACCCGTCGAATTTTACCATACCGCCCGCAATATCTATGTCGGCATTTTTTATATGGAGTTTATGTGCCTTCAGGGTATAATTGATTTTTCCTGTACCACCCTGAATATTACCTATTTTAAGGTTTTCAAAAACAATGTACCCATAAGCGTCGGGGTTAAAAACACTTCCCCTTATCCTGCTGTCAATGTCAATGCCGCCTTGAATATCCGGGAATGAAATCGGGAATATTCTTCTTGCAGCATTGAGCTGAGCAACATCGGGGAAAGACGCTTTAACGTGCATAGTAAGATATGGATTCACATAATTATTTAGAAAACCACTTACCACAATGTTCCCGGAATTATCTTTTATTCTGAATCGGTTAATCATCATACCGGTTCTGTCCACCCTGCCGTCAAATGACACCCCAGCTATTGTTAGTGCACCTCTGTTATTCGATAAATAAATATCCTTCAAATCTATTACCCCGCTGCCGTTCTCGTTGTGTATATCCGTATAAATGTTCATTGAAGTGTTTTTTATATTGATCAATGCTTTGTAGGATGGAATACTGAATGATAAGTTTGCGTTACTTACAATAATGTGATCAACCGTAAACGGCAAATTCTTTATACTCTCCTCAAAATTCGACTTTCGCCTTTTTGCTGCAAACAAATTATTTCCAACATTCAATACGGCAAATGCATGTACGTCTTGCAAGTCTAAAAACTTAATTCTTGGCTTTTCTTTAAGAATACTTGGAGGCTCAAATACCAATTTCACCCGTCCTATGCTTACGTTATAGCTGCTTCCTTTTTTTATATTAAGCGCTGAAAGTATGATCGTAGATTTAAATAAATATGTATGAATATTGCCTATAGAAACACTAATACCGGTTTTGTTATATACGTACTTTTCTAACTTTCTTTCGAGTTTACGCTCTATAATACCGGTACCAAAAACAATGCCTATAACAAGCAATAGAAGTACTATGATACCATAGAATATGTATACTTTAGTTTTTCTTTCTTTTATCATGTTTTACTATCTCATCATGTGCATCTGCTCCTATGCGGTATTCTTCATTTAACCATTTACCCAGATCTATGAGTTTGCATCTTTTAGAGCAGAATGGTCTATAAGGATTGTTGGTCCATTCCACTTCTTTACCGCATGTAGGGCAGCACACTTTCATCATAACTATTGTATACCAATAAAAGAAAAATATTTAAAGAGATTAATTAAATCTTCACCCGTTGAGGAGATTAGACAATGAAACAATATTTTTATTCTTAACGATTACAGGCATTGCGTTTGTATTCGCAGGATTAGGGGATCCGGTTCTTTAAACAAAGCTGGGACTCAGGGGAATTTTCCAAGGGTAGGTGGCTCCCCGCACAATAGAAGTATAGCATGTAGATGCAATTAATGAATTACCAAAATTAAAATAAAAAGAAGAAGGGAGGCATAAGGATATGAAGAATAAAATAGCCTTAGAACTCATGTCTGCTATATTGTTCGTGGCAGTCTGCTCCGGAAGCAAAAGAACGGTTGTACAGGGTGCATCGCCTGTAGTCCAGAGCTTATCTGTTCAAGTGCTCTCGTCTGTACCGGGCGGGACACATCATAAGAGAATTGTTGACACAACAACGTTATTTATGCTGTATTGATAGTTAATTCAAAAAAAGGACCGTTATGAATAAGAAAAAAAGAATTACTGTTTTAGTTATTCCGGATGGGACTGAAAAGACAAAGCGGTTTTCAATAAGTATTGGTATTATTAAGGCGGTTGTTCTGGTAATCGGTATTATCGGTATATCCTTTTTAACTTTAATTTACAGTGTATTCGATCAACAATATCGGTCGCACGAGTTGTTTAAAACGAAGAAATTGGTAGTAGAACAGAATAATCAGATCATGAACTTTTCAAACAAGATACAGGATTTACAATCAAGGCTCGAATCCTTGCAGCAGTTGGATATGAAGATCAGGATCCTTGCGAACATAGAGAATCCAAGAACAAACAATAATACAACGTACAGCATGGGAGGTCCAACGCTTGACATGGGAGGCTATTCAATACCATCTTCCGATGTAAATAAGGGTATGCTCGTAAAAAAAATGAATATGGATATGAATGAGCTGCTTTCAAAAACAGGTATAGAGGAACAAAGCCTGCATCAGATATATGAGGGCATACTTGATAAAAAAGACATTTTACTTGCAACGCCTTCTATCTGGCCGGCAAGGGGATGGATTACATCTCCATTTGGAATGCGTATCGATCCATTTACAGGTAAAAGGGCTCTTCATGAGGGTATCGACATTGCAACACAAACAGGTAATCCGGTTATTGCACCCGCAAACGGTATTGTAACGCATGCAGGACCCGACGATGGGTTTGGGAACGCTGTAATTATTGATCACGGTTATGGGGTAACCACACTTTATGGTCATCTCAGCAGAGTTGACGTAAAAGTAGGACAGATAGTAAAAAGGGGCCAGTTAATTGGCAATATAGGAGATACGGGCATGTCAACTGGGCCGCATCTGCACTATCAAGTAATGATAAACGGCGTACCTGTAAATCCAATGCGATATCTGATCGGCTCAAGCCAATAATTTTTTTGCATGTATGTAAGAAAAGACAGCTATTACAGGCTTGCAAAGCAAAAAGGCTACAGATCAAGAGCCTCTTTTAAGCTGCAGCAGCTTAACAATTCTTATAAGATCATAAACAAAAACGATCTTGTGCTTGATATCGGTGCCTCACCAGGCGGATGGATGCAGGTCATACTTGAACTCATAGGTGCAAAAGGGGTTGTAGTTGGTATTGATCTGCTTGATGTACAACCGCTAAACCATAAAAATTCGTTCTTTTTGAAAGGCGATATTCTTGAACCGGGAATCAGGGAAAAGGCACTTTCAAAAATAGCCAATAAAAAATTCGATGCTATAGTATCGGATCTGTCCGTTAATCTTTCAGGAAATACCGATACTGATATCTATAGGAATTTTTCGCTGGTAAAAAATATCATCGGATTTTTAAACGAACTTTTAAAATCAAACGGGAACTTTCTCATAAAATTGTTTTACAGTACAGAGCTAAAACCTTATTTAAAAGAGATAGAGCACCTCTTCAAATCGGTTTATATTACAAAACCGGACGCATCCCGCAACTCGTCTTCAGAACTATACATGATCGGCAAAGGATTTAAAATTGAGTGAAAAGATCCTTCTTATGCACGGGCTTTCGGGTACCCCCGACGATATGGTTTATTTAGCAGAAAGGCTTAAAAAACCGGGTTATGATATAATAAACATAACACTTCCCGGACACGCTAAAAATCCGGAGGCATTATTGCCGGTAACCATGGAGGATTGGATAAATGCCGTTTTCGAGCAGATCATGCGCATTGATGACGGAGTATGCCTTATAGGTCAATCTATGGGTGCTTTAATAGCCGTACATGCGGCTTATATCTTTAAAGACAGGATAAAAAGCATAATCCTCCTTGCGCCTGCTATAAAACTTTACGGCATCTTCAACAGGATATTTATGCATGCTCTCTATGTATATGGAAGTCTGTTCCATATACCCGAATTATATTACAGTAAGAAAAACGGCAGCGACATAGCAGATAACCATGTAAAGACCGCTTACAATGGCTATAAAAAGATACCCTTAAAAGCATTGTTTGAATTTGAAAGATTAAGAAGGCTTGCATATAAGGAACTGAAACACATCACCTGCCCCATCCTTACAATATACTCGCAGCAGGATCATACGATATCTAAAGATGCGGGCATTACAATTATTAAACTTGCGGATTCCGAGATAAAAAGCTCTATTGTTCTCAGAAGACCTTATCATGTCATATCAATCGATCTTGATAAAGAACAGGCTGCTGATAACATACTGCATTTTTTGGATTATAAGAGCAAATCATAGTTACCCTCCAAACACCTGTTTATAAATATGATCAATGTGTTTTAAATGACTTTCTATCCCAAGCATTTGTTCTATGTCTGAATGTTTTAGAAGTCTCGACACATTTTCATCTGTTGAGAGCACCTCTACAAAATCCTTTCCACTATCAAATGCACTAAAAGCACATCTTTGAACCATTGCATAAGCGTCTTCTCTTGAAAGTCCTTTATCAATAAGCGCAAGCATGATCTTTTCAGAATCATACAAGCCTTTTGTCATATCAAGATTTGCCCGCATCCTGTCCTCATGCACAACAAGATTATCAACAAGCCATGTAACCCTTGCAAGCATAAAATCAATAAGTATGGTTGCATCTGGAGCTATAACCCGTTCTACAGAAGAATGGCTTATATCACGTTCATGCCACAATGGTACGTCTTCAAGTGCAGCAATAAGGTATGACCTTACCACCCTTGAAAGTCCTGTAATATTTTCAGAAAGTATCGGGTTTCGCTTATGAGGCATAGCGGATGAGCCTTTCTGTCCTTCCGTAAAATATTCTTCCGCTTCTCTAACTTCTGTCCGCTGAAGATGTCTGACCTCTATTGCTATCCGCTCCATGCTTGCTGCGAGTATGGCAAGCGCTGAAAAGTATTCTGCATGTCTGTCCCTTGCAATCACCTGCGTTGATACGGGATCAACATTTAATCCAAGCTTATCGCATGCATAAGCCTCTATAAAGGGATCAAGATTCCCGTAGGTGCCGACAGCACCTTTTATTTTACCATACCTTACATTTTCTATTGCCCTTTCGAATCTTATTCTATTCCGTTTCATTTCCTCGTACCATGATACAAACTTCAAACCAAACACTATGGGCTCTGCATGAATACCATGCGTCCTTCCAATCATGGGTAATGATCTGTACTTGTACGCCTTTTCCTTCAATACCGCTAATAGATTATCAATATCGTTAAGAATCAGTTTACCCGCATTGATAAGCTGAATTGCAAATGCCGTATCAAGCACGTCCGACGACGTAAGCCCTATGTGTATGTACTTGGCATCCTCCCCCACCCTCTCTTTCACAGCAGTTAAAAATGCTATTACATCATGCTTTACAACAAGCTCTATTTCATCCACCTTTCTTGTATCAAAACCTGCCTTTGCCTTTATCTTTTCAAAAGATGACTGCGGGATTTTTTTTGTTTTTGCGTATGCTTCACACACGGCAAGCTCAACATCCAGCCATGCCTTATATTTAGCATCATTAGTCCACATATCACTGCATTCTTTTCTACTGTACCTTTTAATCATACACGTTTCCCTTTCCTGTATTTATATTTTCTTTTTTATCTTTAACACCTCTACCATGTTCGTAGAACCGGGCTCCGAGTTTGTTGAAGATGCCACAAAAACGATACTATCATTATTTTTTACAAGCCGCCTTCTTGTAAGATATCTTATCGCATCTTTAATAAGTAAAGTGGAATTCTGTTTTAATTTCATCTGCATTGAATAAACACCCCACCATAAACTTGCGCGATTTACAATCAAAGATGAAGGCGTAAACGTGATTATTCTTGATTTTGGCCTGAGTCTCGAGATCCTTATCGCACTTGCACCTGTCCTTGAAAATACCACAATAACGGGGCTTTCAAGCTTATCCGCCATACTACATGCTGCAACGCTAACCGCATCATATATATTATTAACGGCACTGTTATCAGAGCCCTGATCAAGCCATTCTTTGTACGGAAGAACCTGCGCGGTTCTGGTCAATACGTCATCCATTATCCGGACAGATTCCTGTGCATATTTTCCGATCGCTGTCTCCGCTGACAGCATAACAGCATCGCTACCTTGATAAACCGCTTCTGCAACATCGCTAACCTCTGCCCTTGTTGGCAACGGGTTTTCTATCATACTTTCAAGCATCTGTGTTGCTGTAATAACCGGCTTTCCATACATCCTGCTTAATGACACGATCCTGCGCTGGGCAATAGGTACATCGGCCAAAGGTATCTCGACCCCCAAATCTCCGCGCGCTACCATTACCCCATCGGACGCCTTAATAATCTCTTCAAGGTTTGTCAATGCCTCGTGCTTTTCAATCTTCGCTACTATAAATATATCTTTATACCCGTAATCTTTTGTTTTTTTTCTTATTAGTCCAATGTCATTTGCACTCCTTACAAATGATACCGCCACCATATCTATCCCGTGACTTAATCCGAATTTTAAAGATTTTAAATCCTCTCTCGTTACCGACGGCGTGTTAAGAATAACTCCCGGGACATTTATTCCTTTACCGGAACTGAGCGGCCCTCCATGTTCTACTCTGCATTGCACCTGGATACCTGTCACACCCGTTACACTTAATCTAATAGCACCATCATTTAAAAATATCTTATTACCCTTTTTTACATCTCTTGATAGACCGCTGTATGTTATATTGATAATATGATTTGAGATGTCTGCCTTTTCCGGAGAGAGAATAATAAATTCTCTGTCTTTTAACACCACACCTTTACCGATATCACCTACCCTGATCTTCGGTCCCGGTAGGTCCTGCAGTATTGCTATGTGTTTACCCGTATCGGTGGAAACGGTTCGTATATTCTTTATCCATTTCTTAAAAGTGGCGTAACTCCCATGCGAGAAATTCAACCTCGCCACATCCATACCCGATTTGGCAAGCCCTGTAATCGCATGCATATCTCCTGAAGCAGGTCCTATTGTACACACAATTTTTGTCTTTCTTTCCATATCTAACATTTCCCTGATGAGCCAAAAACTCCTATTCTGTTAAGCACCATATCTTTTACTGCTTGCCTCCCAGCACCAAGGATCTCTCTGAGATCAAAAACCCCGGGATGCGTATTAAGTTCTTTTCTAATAGCCGTTGTAAAGGATAATCTGAGATCGGTATCCGTGTTTATCTTGGATATACCTCTTCTTATTGCCTGGCTCATGATATCATCGGGTACACCCTTTGCACCCTGAATCATTGCACCGTATCGGTTAGCCTCTTCTATAATATGCTGCGGAACGCTCGAAGCGCCATGTAATACAAGCGGGATGTCAAGAAGTCTTGCTACGGTTTCAAGCCTGTTCAGATCAAGCTTTGGCTCTCCCTTGAACTTAAATGCACCGTGCGATGTACCGATTGCAGTCGCGAGTGCATCAACACCCGTTTCGTTTACGAATTTCAGTGCCTGTTCCGGAACAACAAGGCTTGAGTCTGCCTCATCTACATTTAATCTATCCTCTATGCCTCTCAGCCTTCCGAGTTCCGCCTCAACAGAAACACCAACAGTATGTGAGATCGTTACAACCTCTTTTGTCAAGACAATATTCTCTTCAAAAGGCTTATCCGACGCATCTATCATTACAGAGGTATATCCGTGCCTTATTGCCGTCATTATGGTATTAAGGGATTTCCCGTGATCAAGATGAAGCGCAACATCTACGTGTGCCTTTTCTGCCGCAGTTATGCCTATAGCAGCAAGATACTCTATGCCTGCATACTCAATAGCCCCTTCCGTTGTTTGAATGATCACCGGAGAATGGGCATCCTCTGCTGCATCAATAATACCCTGAAGCATTTCAAGGTTCACAAAGTTAAATGCACCAACTGCGTAGCCGTTTCCCTTTGCATGTGTTAGAATATGTTTCAGATTAACGAGTGCCATCAGCATCTCCTTTTACGAGTTTTATACAACAAAGGAATAACCGGTTCAAGGATTCTTGTATAACCAAAAAATTACGCTGGAAAGCCGGAGCTAACGGTTACTGGCAAACCTATCATCCGTTTATCAATCCATTTCACATTTCAATACGCTTTTCAATTTTAAACGACACGCACGATTTATACCTTGAAACCTTATTGATTCTGTTGTAAAATATTTTTCGGTATGAAGATAAACAATGAAAAGAGTGTTATTGTAGGAATGAGCGGCGGAGTGGATAGCTCTGTCACCGCACTTTTACTCAAAGAGCAGGGCTATAGGATAAGGGGTGTGGCCCTTAAACTATGGGCTTACAACTCAGAGAACCCATGCTGTTCTTTAAAAGATCTTCATGATGCAGAGATAATATCAAAACAGCTCGGCATCGAATTTGAGATAATAGATATGCGGGATCAATTTAGAGATAATGTTGTTGATTACTATACAAGAGAACTCGTGTCGGGCAGAACGCCGAATCCATGTATTTTTTGTAATGACAGGCTAAAGTTTGGTTTGCTGCTTGATTACGCATTAAAAAACAACTTTGATTATGTAGCGACTGGCCATTATGCAAGGGTTGAGTATGATGGTGTTAAGTATAAACTTTTGAAAGGTATTGATCTTAACAAGGATCAGTCTTATTTTCTTTTTATGCTTGATCAGAACAGGCTTGCGAAAACATTATTTCCCATCGGCCGGCTTGATAAAACAGGTGTAAGAAAACTGGCGCAAGAATCCGAACTTATAACATGTGCTAAGGATGACAGCCAGGAGCTGTGTTTTTTGCCGTCAGGCGGTATTGATGAGTTTTTAAGTGAATACACAAATATAGAAGTACATAGTGGTGAAATTGTAAACACAAAAGGCTTGACTATGGGTAAACATAGGGGTTTACCATTTTACACAATAGGGCAGAGAAAAGGTATAGGGGTGTATGGCTTAAAGCCTGTTTATGTGGTAGATATAGATGGGAAAGGCAATAAAATAGTGGTTGATGATGAAGTAAAACTTATGAGAGATACTTTTACAGTAAGTGCTGTTAACTGGATAGCCGGAGAAGAACCCTTATTACCATTGCATGCCGATGTCAGGATAAGATACAGGCATAAGGAATCAAGGGCATTGATTGATAAAGATCGAGACAGGCTGATAGTAAAATTTGAAAAACCTCAAAGGGCTATTACACCCGGTCAGGCTGCTGTATTTTATTATGATTCTGAGGTTTTAGGAGGAGGCTGGATATGGGAAGTTCTAAATTAGATTTTAACAATTCATGGAAGACCGTTATTTTTACGACAATAGGTATTTACCTGGCGGCATTTATACTCGGTATAATCCTTCATGCCCAGGGGAGTAACTCCGACGTAAAGCAGATGCTTCCGGAAAGCTATGTACAATCTATCACTTCATTGAAAACGATTTCCATAGAGGATGCGTATAATGATTTTACCGGCAAAAAGGCTGTGTTCATAGATGCGCGTGATAACGCAGAGTACGTTGAAGGACATATAAAGGGTGCGATCAACATACCTTATGATAAATTTGGCGAGTACTACCAAAAAAATGAAGGCATGTTACCCAAGGGCCGGATCTTAATCACATACTGCCACGGGATTGGCTGTGGATTGAGCGTGGATGTTGCAAAGCATCTCATAGCAATGGGATACATAAACGTTTATGTGTTAACCGAGGGTTGGCCAGGATGGGTTAGTGCTAATCTGCCAACATCTGTTGGAAAGGAGCCGTAATATGGAGAGAAGATGTATAATTAATTTTCAAATGTTAAGACCGGTTATTATTTTTGTATTAAGGATATTGCTCGGCGGTATATTTATTATAGCAGCTTATGGCAAGCTTTTGCATCCTCAATCACTGGAGTCGATTGTTGTCAATTATAATATATTGCCGCTCTTTATGGCAAGATACTTTGCGTACGCTCTTCCGTGGGCTGAGCTTTTAGCAGGTATAATGCTCGTCCTTGGTATATTTACAAGAGGTTCTGCCCTGGCTGTCGGCTTATTGTTGGCGGCGTTTATATTTGCTGTTTCTATAAACATATTCAGAGGCGTTTCAATGGATTGCGGCTGCTTTGATATCTTTGGCATGCATGAGAAAATAGGATCTGTTATAATAATAAGGGACATAATATTCTTTGTTGTTTCCGTATTTCTTGTTTATACGAGAGAGTTTATATTCAGTATAGATAACTATCTTAAAAAATATTTCAAATAAATGCTTTTAGGCCACAATCACAACATAGTTCATAAGGGTATAACATTTCATATTCAAACAGAAGATAGCGGCATGGATAATCCGTATATAGTAACCCATCTGTTTATCGGCGGGAATATACTTGCTACCAAAAAGACCAGCTATCAGGACATTATTAAAATTGATGGACTTGAGAAGATCGTTAATGATTTGATGAAAGACCAGCACAAAAAAATGATAATTGAACTCAGGGATGGTGTTTATGATTCTCACGAAATGATCAAATCGCAACTTAATAACAATAAAGCCGCTGCTGCAGAACCGAAACAATCATCCGAAAAAATTCAAAGGGTAGAAGAGAACACAATAAATATTGACGAAACAAAGAATCTCGATGAGGTAATACTGGATTATCTGGTAGAGACGGCAGAAGAAAAATAAGATGGAAGAAGGCTTGCAGGAAACCATCACACTTGATGATAAGCCCGAACAAAAAACAATTGCTTTAAAGATTGATACCTTAAGAAAATGATCCAATTCTTTCACGTTTATAAATATTATTTAAAAGGCAGCGAGGTGCTTGAGGATCTTAATCTGCAGATAGAGAAAGGAGAATTCGTTTTTGTAACTGGTCCAAGCGGTGCCGGGAAAACAACCCTTCTTAAACTCATGTTCTCTGCCGAATTGCCAACAAGAGGGCAGGTCATAATTAACGGCCATAATGTAACGCGTTTAAAAAGAAACTCCATACCATATCTGAGGCGAAATATAGGCGTGGTTTTTCAGGACTTTAAATTACTTTATGACAGGACGGTTTTTGATAATGTTGCGCTTGCACTATCCGTATTAGATGTTAAGAAAAAAGAAATCCGAAAAAAGGTATTGGAGATACTAAAAATGCTTGGGCTGCATCAGAAGATAAATGCTTATCCTATAAGGTTATCAGGCGGTGAACAGCAAAGAATCGCAATAGCAAGAGCTCTTGTCAGTGAACCTGTAATACTGCTTGCGGATGAGCCGACGGGTAATCTTGATCCTGATTTGACAATTGAAACCATAAGGCTTTTTGAAGAAGTAAATGCAAAAGGTACCACCGTAGTAGTTGCAACTCATGATAAAAATCTTATTTCAAAGTACAGGAAGAGGGTGATAACACTTGAGCATGGAAGGATTACGGATAAGTAAAATCATTTTTATAACATGGACAAAATCTTTTATTTTATATCAACCACAATAAAAAGAATAAAGATCAATTTGTATCTCAATATCATAACCGTTGTTACTATAGCTGTAGCTTTACTTATCCTGAATATATTCTTTCTTATATATATAAATGTTCATTCTGTGCTTGGTGAATGGCAGGGTAAGATAAACATTATAGCGTATGTAAAAAACGGGATTAGTGCTGATGAGATAAGGCAAGTAAGTGATAGGTTGAGGGCAATTAGCGGTGTAAAAGGTATAAAGTATTATTCTCAGCAGGAAGCCTTTAGTGAGTTTAAAAAAGAATTAAAAGGTCAATCGGCTATACTGAAGGGAGTGTCTCCCGATATCCTGCCTGCATATTTCGTTATTTCACTGAGAGATAAGGCTATAGCAGAGAATAGAATCGATAATGTTGCATCTTCTATAAAAAGACTTATGGGCATCTCAGACGTCCAGTATGGAAAAGAACTTGCATCAAAACTATCCGGTGTTATTATTCTCATGAAAATGCTCAGTATAGGAATAGGCGGATTTATCATATTTTCTATTCTGATCATTATATCAAATACCATTCGCATATCTATATTTTCAAAAAAAGACGAAATAGGGATATTAAAACTTGTTGGTGCAACGAATCTTTTTATAGAGATACCATTTATTCTTGAAGGCATAGTCCAAATTACATTTGGAACAGGACTTTCTATTCTTTTACTTTATGCCATATATGAATTTTTCATATACAAACTTGAAGGCAGTATGGGAGTATTTTTCACAAATGTAAGCGTGATATTTTTATCAAGAGAAGCCATCATTGCCATATTCATAGGCAGTATACTTCTTGGCATAGCAGGCAGCATAATAACAGCAGGAAAGTTTATACGAAATGCCAATTAACCCAACGATGCAATAGGGTTGCAGTAACGGGTTTTAAACCATCTTCTGCTTCTCAACACTGAGATCCTCCTGATACACTTCCGGAATTAATCTATTTTTTAGAAATAAATTGCGATAGTATTGCGTTAAGGTGTTTCAAGTCCGGAGGAATATTTTTCAGTTCTGCTCTATTTTCTATATGGCCAAGTGTGGTCTCAAGATATATCTTGAGATTATGCATTGTTTTACGAAGTTCTGAAAGCTTAAATTTATTTAAAAGATCTTCATCCCTGAACATGCTTAGTCTATCAAAAAAGCCCTCAAACCCTTCATGATCACTGTATCTTACGAGTGAAAACCCTATGTCCTGAAAATAATAAATATAATCCCTTACAATATTAAAAAGTTCTTCCATGGAATAGCTGCCCATAGAACCATTCTCGTTTGTATTCTGCTCAAAAAACTCTACTACACTCTTAAAAAGCCATATATCCTCTCTCAGTCTAAGGGATTGCTCAACTTTTGAAATAAAATCAGGGAATATCTCTTTCCCTTTTATATAAGGATCAAAGCTCTGGGCAAGCAGTATTATTGATTGCTGTATAAAGTTGCTTAGTATGCCTTTTGCTGAATCAACAACTACTTTTAATTTTGTAAGATTGCCTATCTCAACAGAATCCTTCAATATCTGGTCAAAAACCTTCCTCAATTCTATACTCAGCTGAAAAGCAAGAGAATCTATTGTGGATACAGTTTTTTCGCGGTATTTAACTTCCGTTTTATATTTAAGAAATTCTTCTTCAAGGAATTTCGTAAGCGTCTTCGCTTCTGAATTTACAAGTGTAAATATGAGTATTGAAGTTTTCAGTTCTTCAAAATCTTCCGATTCGTTTTTTATGTATCTCATAAATCTTAGTAATCTGAACAAAGATAAAAATACAACAGAGAGTTTTAGCCTGAGATTATCATCTGCAATCTGACTTACAATACCTCTTATATTATGATCATGAATTTTATCGTATCTATCAAAGAATGGCTCGAAAGGGATCGGGCTAAAATATTTATTAACCGATATCTCCCTGCTGGTTATCTGACCAAGATTCATATAAAGGCTGAACGGTACCTTCTTATTTTGTGATGCGGATTCGTAAATATTGGCAAGGTTTAAGAATGTTATATAAAGTAAATAAAGGCTATCTCTTGGCGATGACTGTGTAAGATACAGTTCTATTACTTTATCCCTTGCATGATCGGCAAGAAGACGATTCTCTATGTAGCTTTGAAAATAAAAGGCACTTGATGATTCGTCTATTATAAAAAATCTTATGATTGAAACGATCCTTTTAGCTATAAAGGTTAATATCTTTAATTCATTATGAAAATTTTTTCCGATTGCCTGTTCTTTATGAGATATTGGTAAATTATTTATATTGAAAAATCTTTCTGTGCCTTTAAGCAGCATCTCAAGCTCAAACAAAAGTCTATCCTTTCCATCTATACTTAGAGATTCAAGCCATTGATTACGTTCAATGGTAAGGGCTTTTTTCATTACATAATCTGTTTTATTCATAATTTTCGTCTTTTGGATAAATATATAGCTGCCATTATTATTTATTTTCCCCTGGTTTTTATCTTCATAGCAGATATTTGTGTAACAGTATATTCAATTCAGTAAATCAGAAAAGATCAATCCGCATAAAAGAAATCGTTTAAACCCATCTCTTTCTTAAAATACATGTTGCCCCCGGTAGCTTGCCGAAAGGTAATTAACTCTGAAAATTCTTGATACTATTTTTTACCTTCAAGCACCCCGATTATCTCTTTTATATCAGGTAATTCGTTTATAGGGTAAACCTTTAAAAAAACGATCTTACCATTTTCATCAACAATGATATTTGCTCTTTCGGAAAAACCGTTAGCTTCCCTGAAAATCCCGTATTTTCTTGCAACCTCACCATGCCGCCAGAAATCGGCAAGCAATGCTGTATTCTTTATATCCAGTTCCTTTGCCCATGCTTTTTTCGAGGGAGATGTATCTATGCTCAAACCGAGTGCTACCGTATTTATTTTTTCAAATGTCTTCACATTGTCCTCAAGAGACTTCATCTGTTTAGCGCATACTCCGGTCCATGCAAGTGGATGGAACGATAAAAGAACCTTTTTACCCTTAAAATCCGAAAGACTTACATCTTTATCATTCTGATCCTTGAGTTTAAAATCCGGTGCGTTATCCCCTACTTTTAGTCTTTCCTCTGCCATATTGATATCCTCCTTTCTATAAGTTGAATTTACTCAGTGTGTTGGCATTTTTCAATATTGACTCGAAAAATAAAGTTTCAGGCAGGAGCTGAGGACTGCCTGATGTTATGCCTTAAACTGAGCGATAATCGCCTCTTTGAAGTTTGAAAACCAGTAAGAGAGGAACTGATCATCCGTTCTTATAAAACCAAGCTTATGAGCGGCATACCTTAAGGATAAACCTGCTATATTAAGTAACCTTATGATCATTGACTGTGTCTTGCCAAGATACTGATTGCAGAAGACATAATAGTTTTTATACATAAGTATGTATCGCTCCGATATGAACGTAGATTTACTTTTATTGAAATGGTGTTTAACCGATGCTTTCGGGGTATAGATGATCTCATACCCGGCTTGTTTAATTCTATAGCACCATTCCATATCTTCACCGAACATAAAGTATGTATTATCAAAACCTCTTGTCTTCTCATATATCTCTTTTCTTATAATCATACACGCACCCATTACCCAATCGACGTTTGACTGTTGGCCATAATCAAAATACCGCCCGGCTAAAACACGAGACTTCATTGCTTGCGGCAGAAATAAACCTATACCGGTAGCAGACAAAAAAGCATATCCAATGTTCGGGAACCTGCTAACGGATGCTTGCGTACTTCCATCCGTGTTTACAAGCCGGCAGCCGGCAAGTCCATAATTTTTATTTGAATTAACCAATTCTACTGCATTTTTCAGGCTATCATCAAACAGTTCAGCATCACTATTTATAAGTACAAACACATCGCCGTTTGCGATTTCCATTGCTTGATTGTTTGCTCTTCCGAACCCAACATTATCATTGTTGATTATGATCCTTGTATCGGGGAAGTCTTTTTTGACCATACCACTGCTTCCATCCTTGGATGCATTATCCACAACAATGACCTCAGCATCTGCGAAGTACTGCTTTATAGAACTCAAAAGCCCTTTAAGCATATCCGTTGTATTATAATTGACAATGATAAAGGAGATCATATTTATTCATTGGAGATATTTATACTGGGACTCACTCTTTATACATTTTCTCAATAAACTCTTTATATTTTTCATTAACAATCTTTCTGCGCACCTTTAATGTCGGAGTCAGTTCATCCGTCTCCTGAGAAAAATCTTTTGGGAGGAGGGTAAACTTTTTTATGCCTTCATACCTTGCAAGTTCATTGTTCACCTTTTCAACAAATTCGGATATTACTTGATTTATTTTTGGGTGTCTTGAAAGTGCTTCAGTGTTTGTTTCATTTATACCGTTTTCCTTTGCAAACTTTATAACATTCTCGCTGTTGAGTGTTAACAGGGCAGTGAGGTATGCCCTTTTATCCCCTATAACGACTACCTGACTGATCATCGGGTTGGCTTTAAGCATGCTCTCTATATTTGAGGGGGAAACATTTTTGCCCCCAGATGTTATAATAAGATCCTTTTTCCTATCGGTTACCTTAACATGGCCGTCTTTATCTATCTCTCCGATATCGCCGGAATAAAGCCATACATCTTTTAGGGTCTCTAAAGTTGATTCAGGATTTTTATAGTATCCCATAAATACATTACCGCCCTTAACAAGAATTTCACCATCTGGCGCAATTTTTACGGATACTCCGGGTACGGCGGGGCCTGTTGTATCAAACTTTATGTGTCCATGCTCGTGTATTGATGTCGGTCCCGTTACTTCTGTTTGTCCATAAACGACGCATAGTGGAATATTTATTGAATGGAAAAACCTTAAAATCTCGGAAGGCACAGGAGCTCCTCCTGCAATAAGCAGCCTTCCCCTCGAGAAACCTAGCTCGTGTTTCAGCTTTTTATAAACGAGAATGTCTGCTATGTTCCTTTTTAGTTTTAAACCGGCAGATGGCGCGGTTCCTTTTTCTATATGAGCAACCCACTGATTTCCTGTCCTTATTGCAAAATCTACAATCTTTTTCTTAGTCCCTGTGGTATGTGATAACGCTACTTTTATACCAGCATAAAATTTCTCCATTACCCTTGGGACGGCAAACATTACATGCGGCTGGATAACTTTAATATCATTTGCAAACTTATCAATGCTCTCGGGTATGCCGACCGTACCATTGGTGTACATGAACATGTAGTAGATCCCGATCCTTTCAGCGATATGAGAAAGAGGCAGATAGCTCATATACATATCGGTATCGGAATAATCATTTGCCTTTGTAAGTGCGTCACATGTCCACACGATATTATTGTGTGAGAGCATAGCGCCTTTTGGAGGTCCTGTTGTGCCAGATGTATAAACAATAGTTGCAAGCGATTCCGGATTTATTTCCCGGGTCCTCTTTTCCACAACCCCACTCTGAGTTTCCCTGGCTTCTTTTCCAATGGCCTCGAGTTTATCAAGGCTAATAATCAATGGATCATTAACATCTTGAGGCATCTCCCAGACTATGATCTTTTTTATGTTTGGGATTGAAGCTCTTATGGATATTAACTTGTCCAACTGTATTTTATTTTCCACAAAAATGAATACCGCCTCACTATGAACTGTTATGTATTCAACCTGTTTGGACGTGTTGGTATGATATACGGGTACGGATACCGCGCCGTTGCTCAGTATTGCCAGATCGGAGTAGAACCATTCGGGTCTGTTTGTCCCAATTAAAGCTACTCTATCCTGAGCTTTAATACCAAGACCGAGCAAACCGTAAGCTACATTTGTAACATGCTCGTTGTATTCTTTCCATGTGACGTTTTGCCATTTGCCTTTGTTGTTCCACATAATAGCAACCTTATCAGGATGTTCACTTACCCTCCCATTAAAAACATTTACAATTGATGTTTCCATACCTCCTCCTATAATCAGAATACTATAGTATATCTAAATATTTTTCAATATCTCATGGATTATACTTAATGATTACTGTACAGGTTTTTTAAGGCTTCCGCGTTTATTATATCAATGATGCCGCGTTCTGTTTTTATGTAACCCTTATCCTCTATCTGTCTTACAATCCTTATTGTTGTTTCAACTGTGGTACCGCACATCTCTGCGATATCCTGTCTTTTTATTTTTAATGTATGACTACCTGTAGCTTCGTATAGTTTTAGAAGTGTTATGATAATCCTTTTATCAACATGCTCTGTTGCTATGTTCTTTACGGTATCAAGCAAATCCCTGAGTTTTCTTCCAAGGTCGGAAATGATATCAAGAGTAATCTGCGGCTCATTATTAAGCAGTTCTATCAGCTTGTATCTTTCAAGAACGAATGCCTTTGTATCAACCATTGCAACGGCTGAGGCAGGGTAGGGTTTATTGTCGAATACGGCAACCTCTCCGAATATCTGTCCATTATCAATAATGCGTACGATAACATCTTTGCCTTCGGGTGAATGTTTAACAACCTTTATTCTACCTTCAATGATCAGTCCCATTGCTTTCGGACTTTCACCTTCGTTGAATATACACTCGTCCTTTACGTAAGATTTCTTGATACCTATTTTGCCGACCTTCTCAAGCAGTACATCCGAGACAGTGTAGAAGAATGGAAATTTTTTAAGTATAGGTACTACGTTATCCATTTTATTATATTTTTTTGTACTTTTCCATTAACAAAAGAGCCTTTGAAAGGCTTTCCGTTTATTGAGGCACAAGAACAGCACCACCTTTTAAGATAAATTCAATACAGATTCTTTGTGCCTTAAACGCAGGGCCTAAAAGATAAATCGTTTCTGTGAGTACAGGTTCTGTCGTAATCAATTTATCCTTTAAATTTTTCCAGTGCCATCCTCAATATATCCGGGCAATTAAGATGCAATCTTTTTGCAAGGTTCGTGATATTCTTTTCAAGACCATCATGGAGTCTTACTGTTAACTGCGATTGCATAGTGCCTGCCTCCTTATCTTCTTTTATTAAGTGTAACACAATGCAGTACATTGTCAAACAGTACCTATTCAAATTATCGTAAAACATACTGGGTTCACAGTGTTGTAATTCTTAGATCTATCTATGATAGTGGGACCATGGAGGTTTGGTTTTAAGGACGCACCTGCTTTGCCAAAGTAAAACAGGCTGACCGACAATTGTCATTCTGAAGCATAGCTGAAGAAGCTCGATTTGTAACTCATTAAAAAGATTAGATCCTTCTTTTCGTTCCATTAGATAAAGCTGCTAATTTTGAATTGTCTGGCAGGCTCTTAAGAGGAATAACACCGAAGTTCGAGTTTCTGTAACCCAGTCTTCTATGATCCGCGTCATACACCTCTTTAATCTTTTACTATAAAAATATATTTAAAATTATGGAGGTGATTATGAGCGAACAAGTTTTTGAACTGGATATAAGACAGCTTCCGCCTGCTTCACGGCATGTAAAAATATTCGAATTATGGGACCAATTGGGACCCGGACAATCAATCCTGCTTATCAACGATCATGACCCAAAACCGCTTTATTACCAGTTTGAGACAGAGTTTACCGGGAAGTTTGCATGGCAGTACGAGCAGGAAGGACCTGAAGACTGGGTTGTGACGATAAGTAAACTCCATTAGAACAGGCAGAGCTTTCAATCGGGCCAAAAACGCCCTCTCAATCCTGTATTGTATGCTTTTTTTGAATATATTCCGGTTATTTTCTTGACGCGTTGAAGAAGTTTGTGCTTATGATTTTCACACATGATAAATCTTTTTTTGAAAATAGTGAGGACCCCCAAAAATATAATTCCGGTTAATACCGATGATCCCGAACAGGCGGAAATCATTGCCTTCGGCGAAAAAATACAGGACAAGGTAAAGCGATTGTTCAGAGGTTCCCTTTCCATAAGACAGATAGATGCTGGTTCCGACAATGCCTGCGAACAGGAACTCGTCGCCCTTTCCAATGCTTTCTATGATGTTGAACGTTTTGGTATCCATTTTGTAGCCTCCCCGAAACATGCGGATATGCTTATGGTAACCGGCCCAGTAACGAGGAACATGGCAAAAGCGCTGCGGCGGGCGTATGAAGCTACACCCGATCCAAAGATTGTAGTGGCTGTCGGAGACGATGCCATAAACGGCGGCATTTATAGAGGCGCTTATGCGGTGCTGGATGGAGTGGATACCGTAGTGCCGGTGCATTACCAGATTCCCGGAGACCCCCCGTCGCCAAAAACCATTCTCTATCACCTTCTCAAAATTTTCAACACACTGGACAGGAAGCCGTCATAAATACCATGCTCTCCACCATTACATCCCCCATAGGTTTTATTGCCCTGTTGTCGCTGTTTGCCGCAGGTGCGGCCGGTGCTTTGGTGCTGCGAAAACATGACGGACCAGCCAATGCGTGGACCAGCCTGTTTTCGATTGCCGGTTCCTCGTGGGGCATATTCTTTGCACTCTCCGTTTTCATCACCGGGCACGATCTATCCTTTGCCGCCGGAACAGCGATTTTTCCGCTCCTTTCCCTGTCATTTCATATCGACAAGCTGTCCGCCTTTTTCATTTTTGTTGTTTCTTTGATAGCTCTCTTTTCTT
>JAMCPX010000023.1 GCA_023382265.1 Deltaproteobacteria bacterium
GTATCGGTATGCCATAAATCTCCTCTCCGTTTTTTATCTTTTATAGCATATCTGTTGATCGTGCGATAGGATATTTATCCGTTTTTCTGCCTTTTCCCCTTATGACCGTAATTGTGACACAGCCTCTTACTGTGTGGAAGCGTAGCTAAGATAAACAACCGTGACATATAGCCGGTGTGTCCTGTTGATTTCTCATCTTCAAGCCATTGTCCATTTGCTTCGGCTATCACATTTTTAATTTCGTCCATTTTCCCCTTATCTGTTAAAAAACTTCCCATTATGGAACGCACTACGATCTGCTGATTTTCAGAGGTGTGGACGTCTGGCTTTTTGATAACTCTTTTATAGCCGATGTTTTTCGTCCACTGTTCCAATAGGGACTTTTGCACTTTGCACAGCGCAACGGCAAGCCGTCGCCCTGTGGTAGCCATTCATGACCGCATCGATCGCATTTACACGCTTTAGTTTTGATAAGCATTTATACTCCTGTTAGTGTATACTAATAGTGTACACCATTGTCAAGATAAATGAATTATATAACGAAAGCCTCGGAAGCGATAAAACGGACACGCTCTCAATACCATTCATAGTGCAACGCCCGTATAAAACATAATAAATCATAATATTAAGATATTACTTGACAAACAATTTTCTAAACAATACATAATATATCATAATATTATAAATAACAGGAGACACATGGACACAAAAATAATTACAATAGCGAATCAGAAAGGCGGCAGCGGCAAGACGACCATTTGTATGCAGTTGGCCGGCGTCCTGGGCCGAGGAGGGTTTAAGGTTCTTATCGCCGATGCGGATTCTCAAGGAACTGCTAGCCGATGGTTTTCAAATGCAGAAGAGAATAAACCTTTTCCTGCTTCGATAGCACGTCTTGGCTCTGCCGGTAAGAACGTGGATGTGAAGGTTAAGAAGTATTTAGGCATGTTTGATTATATTTTTATAGATTGTCCGCCGGCATGGGATTCAGAAATTCCTTTCTCTGCGCTTTCAGCCTCTCACATAGCTCTTGTTCCCGTTATACCAAGCCCGGCCGACCTTTATGCCGTGCAAGGCATACAAGAGCTTATAACCCGGGTGCAAAAGACACATAAAAAACTTAAAGCGTACATAGTTCCAAATATGTATAATTACACAAATGTAAACTCTATAGCAATTGAGAGTCTTTCAGAATTTGTCATGCCTATTACAAAGTCTTTTTTGGGCGACCGTGTAGCATACAAAGAATCGATGTTGATAGGGGGAACTGTCTATGACATCAAAGGGGAAAGCGCACAAAAAGCACAAGAGGAGATTGAAAGACTTAAAGCTGAGCTCAATCAAATACTTTTGATACCTATACCTACAAAAGCATAATAAAACATAATATTATGTAATTAGATAAACATAATATATCATAATATTAAGTAAGAGTATATTGGAGATATAATGAAAAAAGACTTAATGAAAGAAAAATTTAAAAAAAGCATACAGGCAGAAAAAGAAAAAATAAAGCATCAAGCGGACGTAGTTTTTTCCAGGCTTGGACATGAAGAAAAAGTACCAGTCCGAAAACAAAAGTCGCAGAAGGTTAATGTTACCAGGATCGGCTTTGCTATGCCGGAAGAAGACATGGTCATGTTCGAGGATATCAAAGAAAAATGCGAAAGACTCAAGATTCGTGCCAATAGCTCAGAGCTCCTTCGGGCAGGGCTAAATGTACTTCATGGTCTTTCCGGTACCGAGCTTATCGATACTGTAAACCTTTTGAAAAAACTTCAGGTAGGGCGTCCAAAAAATAATTCAGGCAATAAGAAAAAGCCACTGAAGGTTAATGTTACCAGGATCGGCTTTGCTATGCCGGAAGAAGACATGGTCATGTTCGAGGATATCAAAAAAAAATGCAATAAGCTTAAAATACGTGCACAAAACTGGGAACTCCTACGGGCAGGACTTAAGGCGCTCAATAATCTGTCCGATACCGATCTTATCAACACGGTCGACTTGGTGCCAAAACTGCAGGTTGGGAAAAAGAAAAGGCAGTAATAAACAACCCGGAAAAACTCCGGCCGTACTGCACGGTAAAGGGAATTGATTTTGGAATAGGAAGCCGATTACCCTTTACATAAGATACCTAACCATATATACTTTAATATACCTATATAGGGGTAAAATTGGTATGATGGAAGGGGAAAGAAATGGAAATTAAATATACAACCTTCAAAGGGCGTCATTTGTATATAGGTGTAGGAACCTATGAAGAAGTCGAAGCACTCAATATAGAAAAGGATTTTAATCATGTTTTGTCTACCTTGCGTTCAATAAAACATATATCACATCGTTTATTGGGATTGAACTGTGAGGAGAAAGTTGACCGTTCTATCGTTGGATTAAGATCCTTGAATGATAATATAATAAAGAGGGATATACGTGGAACCAGAAAAGCAGTATGAAAAAGACTTTAAAGAATTTATAGAAATATTAAATAAGCACGGTGTTGAATATATGATTGTTGGTGCCTATGCTGTTATGTTTCATACTCACATTTCTCGGGACACAAAAGATATTGCTTTTTGGATTAACAGAACAGAAGAAAATGTTAAAAAGTGCATAGAGGCTATAGAAGAATTTTCAGGGGAGCGTGTTAATGCTGACAGTCTGCTTATAAAAGATAGTTTAGTCTTTATCGGCCAAGAGCCGTATAGGATTGATATATTAAATGAGCAAGGTGATTTACACTTCAATAAGGCTTACTCGAATAAAACAGAAGGTATATTTTTTGAAACAAAAACAACATATATCTCTAAAATAGATTTGTTAGCTCTCAAAGAATATTATCATAGAGACCAAGACATTAAAGACATCAAGAGACTGAAGAAAACTGAAGAAGTGCAGGACATCAAGCCCCGTGGTCGGCACCGGTAAAAGCCGCACCAGCATCACTGAGTAGTCCAAGAGAGCTTTGCGTTAAAGAATATCATAAAAGTATGACGCTTGGTGATAACATTAAAAAAATACGGGGCGACAAAAGCGCCATCGAGTTTTCTTCAGTCTCTTGA
>JAMCPX010000024.1 GCA_023382265.1 Deltaproteobacteria bacterium
GATGCCGTGACACGCAGGATTAAGGGTACCTTAATGGAGCATTCTCAATTAAAAATGGCTGTCTAATGAATACGCTTACTGACATTTTCACGTGGTAATTAACTGACATATTGACGTGGCTTTAACATATGAAAGACTATGGTGTCATCTTTCATCGAAAAGTTGACATCTTAAAGAGTAAATATTAATGGAGATAAGCTGTCGATCCATATCATAAGGAGGAAAATCTGGTGCCTAAAAAACTTTACTGGAAAGGTTTTAAACAGACCGTATCAAATAGTAATATCCATGCATTTATGAAAGAGAATAAGATTAAAGATTTTGATACCCTTGTTAAACGTTCTCAAAAGGATATTGAGTGGTTCTGGGATGCCGTTAATAAATTTCTCGGTATAGAATGGTATACACCATACGGAAAAGTGCTTGATACAAAGAACGGGATAGAATGGCCAAGATGGTTTGTTAACGGTAAAATAAATATTGTTCACAATTGTGTCGACAGGCATATAAACACATATAGACGTCACAAGGCTGCTCTTGTATGGGAAGGCGAGGATGGGGCTGTTAGAAAACTCACATACCTTGATCTTTATCAAACGATTAATAAGGCTGCGGACGGCTTAAAAAAACTTGGAATTAACAAGGGTGATGCTGTAGGTGTGTTTATGCCAATGGTTCCAGAGACAGCAATAGTCCTTCTATCCATAGCAAAAATAGGGGCTATTTTTATTCCTATTTTTTCCGGATATGGTCCCGAGGCAATAGCATCAAGGCTTAATGACGCATCTGCAAAGGTGCTTTTTACAGCGGATGGCTTTTATAGAAAGGGTAGTATCGTTGAGATGAAAAAAACAGCAGATGCAGCTTTACGGGTGTGCGATTGTGTAAAACATACTGTTGTTTTTAAAAGGCTTAATATTGATGTTCCATGGACAGAATCAAGGGATATAAGCTGGGATGATTTTATAAAAGATAAGAGCGCTGTTGTGCCGTCCGAAAGGCTTGCATCGGAAACGCCGTGGATGGTCATATACACGTCAGGCACAACGGGTAAGCCAAAAGGTGCTGTCCATGTTCACGGCGGCTTTCTTGTAAAACAGGCAGAAGAGCTTGCCTTTCAGGTAGATCTGCAGGATCAAGATATCCTGTTCTGGTTTACAGACATGGGCTGGATCATGGGACCATGGGAGGTTGTCGGCGGACTTGCATTAGGCGGGACGATCTTTTTCTACGAAGGCGCACCGGATTATCCTAAACCTGACAGATTATGGGATATGATAGAAAGACACAGGATTACAGGACTTGGCATATCACCGACTGCCATAAGGGCTCTTATGCGAAACGGGGACGAATGGGTATCATCACATGATCTTTCAAGTCTTCGTATATTTGGTTCGACAGGAGAAACTTGGAATCCTGATCCATGGATGTGGCTGTATAAAAACGTTGGCCGGGGCAGATGTCCCATTATAAACCTGTCGGGCGGTACGGAAATCGGCGCATGCTTCCTTTCCGTACATCCTGTTAAACCTTTAAAACCCTGTTCGCTCGGAGGGCCTTCACTCGGTATGGATGTAGATGTATTTGATGAAAATGCAAAACCGATCCGCAATAAAGTTGGTGAACTTGTTTGTAAAAAACCCTGGCCCAGTATGACAAGAGGGATATGGCATAATTCAGAGCGTTACATAGATACATACTGGAGCAGATGGGCTCATGTGTGGGTGCATGGCGACTGGGCATCCATTGACAAAGACGGATATTGGTTCTTGCATGGCAGATCTGATGATACGATAAAGATAGCAGGGAAAAGACTTGGTCCGGCAGAAGTAGAATCGGTACTTGTTTCGAATAAAGCTGTTTCAGAATCAGCAGCAATAGGTGTACCCGATGAGTTAAAGGGTGAAGTACTCGTATGCTTTGTAATACTCAAGCAGCATTATGAACCCTCGGAAGAATTGAGAAAAGAGCTGATTCATCTTGTCGCAAATGCACTTGGCAAATCAATGCAGCCTAAAACAGTTAAGTTTGTTACAGAGCTTCCGAAAACCAGAAATGCAAAGATACTTAGAAGGTTTGTAAAGGCAAAATATCTTGGTGAGGAGATCAAAGATATCTCATCTCTTGATAATGTATCGGCACTCGTAGCTATAGAGCATGCTATTTGACCGGTAAATTGCAGTATTAAGTTTTTTATCTGTAAATGTGTCATTCGTCTTGCACAGGTAAAATCGAAGAGTGCAGAAGATATTGACTTAATTTAAATAAATGGCTAAAACCTTATAAAAGGAGGTATAATATGAAGTATAAAAGTATTCCTGGAATGTTTTTCTCGCAAGCCGACAAGTATGGGGATAAGCCTGTTCAACAATACAAAAGGGCAGGGCAATGGGTGAATATTACATGGAATCAAATGAAAGGTGAGGTAGAACATATTGCCCTCGGTCTTTTAGAACTCGGTTTAAACAAGGGTGAAAATGTCTGCATACTTGCTGAGAACAGGCCTGAATGGGCACATGCCGATCTTGGTATCGTAGCCGCCGGCGGTGTAAATGCAGCTATATATGCAACAAATACACCTCAGCAGGTTGAGTACATTATTAATGATTCAGAGGCACGATTTATATTTGCATCAAACAAATTACAGCTTGATAAGATTATGAAGATAAGATCTAACATCCCAAAATTAAAAAAAGTGATCGTATTTGACTCTCCCGATACAAACCCTGATCAGAATTTTATAATCAGTCTTGAATCATTAAAAAGCCTTGGCGCATCTGCAAAAGATAAAGCAGCTATTGAAAAACGTTATAATACTATACAGCCGGATGATCTGCTTACAATTGTATACACATCCGGTACAACAGGCGAGCCGAAAGGAGCCATGCTTACGCATAAAAATTTACTTACAAATTGTGAAGACGTTGAAGCATATGTGCCGATAAAGGATACGTACCTCGCTTTATCGTTCCTGCCTTTAAGTCATTCATTTGAGAGAATGGCGGGCTACTACACAATGCTGTTCTACGGCGCAACCATAGCATATGCAGAAAGTATAGATAAGGTAATAAGCAATATCGCAGAGGTAAAACCCAATGTTATGGTATCCGTGCCAAGGGTTTATGAAAAGATGTACGCAAAGATCATTGAAGGAGTAGAGACTGGTTCTTCTTCAAAAAAGAAGATATTTTACTGGGCACTTGATACCGGCAAACAAACAATGCCTTATAAACTTGGCGGTAAACCGATTCCATTTGGCTTAAATCTGAAATATGCAATTGCAAAAAAGCTTGTATTCAGAAAGATTAAGGAGATCCTTGGCGGGAGATTGCTGTTTTTTGTATCAGGCGGGGCTCCGCTATCTAAAGAGCTCGGCGAGTTTTTCTATGCCGCAGACATAATGATTATAGAAGGCTATGGATTGTCGGAAACATCCCCTGTCCTTACGGTAAACCCTTTTGGCAAAATGAAGTATGGAACAGCAGGCAAGCCTATTCCAAACTGTGAAATAAGAATTGCTCCGGACGGCGAAATACTGGCAAAGGGGCCCATGATCATGAAAGGCTATTTTAAAAAACCCGAAGCAACACAGGAAGTCATAGATAAAGACGGCTGGTTTCACACAGGTGATATCGGCTTTCTTGATAATGAGGGTTATCTGCATATAACGGATCGAAAAAAAGACCTTATTGTTACAGCGGGCGGAAAGAATATTGCTCCGCAGCCTATCGAGAACCTTTTAAAAATGAACAGGTATATCGAGCAGGTAGCTATGATAGGCGATAAAAAACCATACTGCGTTGCTCTCGTTACTCCGAAATTTGATGCAGTAGAGGCTTATGCAAAACAGAACAATATCCTTTACAAGGATAGAAAAGAGCTTGTTAGCAACACTCAGGTTGTTGCACTTATCCAAAACGCAATTGACAATGTTAATGCATCACTTGCCAAGTATGAAACCATAAAAAAGTTTAAAGTGCTTCCAACCGAATTTTCTCAGGAAACGGGTGAATTAACACCAACCCTTAAAATAAAAAGAAGGGTTGTTATGGAAAAATATAAGGATACAATAGAGGAACTGTACGTTTAATATAATAGATGAGCCGTTTATAAGGTCAAAGGGAGGAATCATTTATAAGGTTTGTCTCCCTTTACCTTTTATGCAAATGAAACATGTCAACGTGTACGTCATTGGTCATGAAGACCCGATCCTTATAGACACAGGCGCAGATTCGGATGAATCTTATAATGTCTTGTTAGCCTTTTTACGTGAACACGATATAAAGTATATCGATAATATTTATCTAACACACGGGCATATCGATCATTATGGGGCCGCTAAAAGATTAATCGACGATGGTATTGCTAAAAATGTGTACGCACATAAAAATGAGCTAAGCAATATAAGCAGATCTTATGATATGCCTTCATACGCAGAATACCTAAAACAATACGGAATACCCGAAGAGTTGTTCAAGGGATTAAAAGACACATCATCATATTTCGACACCTTTGCACAAATTCCGCTGCACATATCCATAATAGAAACCGGTACAAAGATAAGCTATGATGGCGGCACACTGGAGGTTATACATACACCCGGGCATACAAAAGGATGCGTATGCTTTTATGATAAAGATAAACGTATTATGTTTTCGGGTGACACTCTATTATCAAGACTATCACCCAATCCCCTGCTCGATGTTGATGATACAGGCGGAAGACGAAAAAGCCTTGTAGAATACATTGGAACATTAAATAAGCTTTACAACATGGATATTGAAAAAGTTTATCCGGGCCATTTTGAAATCATCAATGATCACAAAGCTATTATACAAAATTTAATGAACTTTCATTTCAAACGTATGATGCGAATACACAAGCTTATAAAGGATAAACCGGCTACGCCGTATGATATTATGAACATGCTTTTTAAGAATTTAAAACAACAGGAGCTGTTTCTTGGTATTTCAGAAGTCGTAGGGCATCTTGATCTACTTGAAGAAAAGGAAATGGTAACGAGTTTTGAACAGAACGGTTTAGTTTATTATACCGTAAACTGATATGTCTCTTCAAAAAGCTGTTATTAAACAATTAAAAAAGATCTGCCCTGACAGAGTATTTACGGATCAGGAATCTCAAACCCTTTACAGTTATGATGCAACAAAAATAGCCCATAAGCCGGATGTTGTGGTATTCCCCGTAAACGTAAAAGAGATTTCTGAAATTGTTAAGACAGCAAATAATGAATCGATCCCGGTTGTGCCAAGAGGGGCGGGTACAGGACTTACAGGCGGGTCTGTACCCATTATTGCCGGAATTGTTTTGTCTATGGAAAAAATGAATCACCTGTTGTCACTAAAAAAGCCCGATCTCATCGCTGAGGTCGAGCCAGGTATCGTAACGGGTGATTTACAGAATGCTGTACAGGAAGTAAATCTGTTTTATCCCCCTGACCCGGCAAGTCATGAATTCTCAACTATCGGAGGAAATATCGCTGAGAACGCCGGCGGCTTAAGGGCGATAAAGTATGGAACAACATCAAATTACGTGCTCGGGCTTGAGGTTGTTTTACCATCCGGAGACATTTTATGGCTTGGCAAGTACACGCATAAAGGCGTTGTCGGATACAATCTTAATGATCTATTTATAGGCTCAGAGGGAACTTTAGGCATAATAACAAGAGCTGTTCTAAAGCTCATTCCAAAGCCCCAAACAAAAGCTACTATGCTTGTTTCATACAGTGATGTACACACCTCTACAACAACCGTAACCGCTATACTTGATACTGGCATCTTACCATCGGCACTTGAGTTTATGGATCAGGCATCCATAAAAGCGGTATCTCTCTATCAGGGAAAGAATATATTTGACCTGCGTGCAGGCTCTGCCCTGCTCGTAGAAGTAGACGGCTCAGAAGAAACTATACGAGCAGATCTTAATAAGCTAAAAACCACATGTGAAAGATATTTACCAATATCTTTGGAGATCGCATACAATAATGACGCCGATAATTTGTGGAAGGCGCGCAGGGCAATTTCACCTGCACTTGCAAGAATAAAACCGGACAAACTGAACGAAGATATTGTTGTCCCCTTATCAAAGTTGCCGGAACTTGTGGCAGGTGTAGAGCAGATCGGTGCATCTTTAAACGTTCATTATGCAAATTTCGGTCATGCGGGTGACGGAAACATACATGTAAACTTTTTATACGATGCAAAAGATGTATCGGAGTATAAAAGGGCTTTAAGTGCGGTTGAACGGACATTTGATCTTGTTTTGAATCTGGGAGGCTCTATATCGGGCGAACACGGGGTAGGAATTACAAAACTCCCTTACATAACAAAAGAGTTATCCGCACAAACTTATAATCTTATGAAGGCTATCAAGGTGCTTATTGATCCCAACAATATAATGAATCCAGGAAAGGCTGTATGAGTTTAACCTAAAAAATACAATATCAGGGGCAGACACGCATGTCTGCCCTGAATTCTTTTATTACTGTTCTGCAAGTGTTGTAAATGTATTATGATGATCTTCTTCGTCTTCAAGTATGTCTTCAAACAGTTTCTTTGTAACCACATCATTTTCTGCAATAGCTGCTTTAATAATATCCCTGTAAAGTCCTATTGCGTCTTCCTCGTCTTTTATATCTTTGGCCAGTATCTGCTTTAGTTCCCCGCTTATTTCTATGGGTGTTGGTTTTACCGTTGGAATCCCACCAAGGTAATCAAGCCTTTCTGCTATTTTCTCAGCATGCTGCATCTCCTGAATGGCAATCTTTTTTATCGGCTCCCCGACAGCATCTGCAAATGGTCCTCTTATGATGACGTGCTGCCACATGTATTGAATGGAGACCTGAAGCTCTCTTGCGATAGCATCATTTAACATGTCTAAAAGTTTTTTACTTGCCATATTTCCTCCTTCCTATAATTTTCATAGTTCAATAACACTTTTTTGAAATAATTGCAAAGAAAAAAGTTATACAAACATGTTTAAATGCATAGATAATAGTAATCACTGTTACTGAAAACTATGATAAAATACTCAATAGGCAACAAAAAAGAACAGCTCTAATAAACGAGATTTACTGAATTCATCTTGTATTGATCTTTTCTTTCATCTCCCGCACAGCATGCTCGAGTCCGATAAAGACAGCCCTTGCTATAATGGAATGACCTATATTGTATTCTGTTATACTATCAATCTTTGTCAATGGTTCGATATTTACGTAGTTTAACCCATGTCCTGCTGCAATACCTAGCTTCAGTTTTTCCGCAGTTATAACCGCATTTATTATCCGCTGAATTTCTTTTTCCCGTTCGTCCCTTGTTTTTGCTTCACTGTATCGTGCAGTGCTTATTTCAACCACATCAGCACCTGCCCTATGTGATGCTTTAACCTGATCTATTTCTGGATCTATAAAAAGACTGATAATTATGTCTGCATCATGAAACAGCCTTATGTGTTTTTTAAATGTTTCCACATTCAAACTTACTTCAAGCCCTCCTTCTGTTGTAAGTTCTTCTCTCCTCTCGGGCACAATGGTTATGGTGTCCGGTTTAATATCAAGGGCTATCTTAATCATCTCCTGTGTAGATGCCATTTCAAGATTAAACTTTGTTTTGATTAGCCTGCGGGCAAGTTCAAGATCCCTGTCCTGTGTATGCCTGCGATCCTCTCTTAAGTGCATAACAATACTATCCGCTCCCGCAAGTTCAATAAGAGAAATCGCTGATACCGGATCGGGCTCTGCGATCTTTCTTGCCTGCCTAATGGTTGCTATATGATCTATATTAACCCCAAGCTTTTTCATAATTTTTAATCCTCATGTATAATATTAGCATAAATGGTAGTTTTATTTCTACCATTTTTTTTAGAATAGTAAAGTGCATTGTCAGAATGCTCTATAAGTTCTTGCTTATTTTTGGCGTCTTCTGAAAAACAGGCAACCCCTATACTTATGGTAATCTTAACACCTTCAATGTCTCCATCACCAAATGTTACTGCTTCAACTTTCTTTCTCAACCTTTCTATGATCTTGAATGCGCCATTCGTATCTGTGTTTGGCAGAACAACTACGAACTCTTCCCCGCCATACCTTGCAGCATAGTCAACATCTCTTATTGTCTGCATAACAATAGAGGCAAACTTTTTAAGGATAGTATCTCCAAATGGGTGACCGTACGTATCATTTATGGTTTTAAAGTGATCTATATCCATCATGACTACGGATAATTTATGCTTATATCTTTGTCCCTCCCTTATCTTTTCATCAAGATAACCCTGAAAATGCCTGTGGTTATACAGTCCTGTCAAACCGTCGGTAATGGAAAGTTTCTCTAATTTATCAAATAGTATGGAGTTATAAAGCGATATGGCGATCTGACTGATAAGTGTGTTCAGGATGATGCTTAGCCTTTCGCTTAGCGGCTTTTCCATAAATAATATTATTAACCCTACCTCTTCCTCCTTACCGAGTAACGATATGAATGATACATATTTGAATTTTTTATCCGGTTCATAAATATCACAGAGTGATGGCGAGATCTGCTTCATCTGCGATGTATAAAACTGATTAATTGAGCTTACATCTTTTATCTCTGCTCCACCAAGAATCATACCCGTATCTATAACAAATTCTTTATCGATAAGATTATCGCCGATTTCATAGGTCGACACAATTTCATACGTCTCCTCATTGCTTCTCAATGCAAATATCCCCGTATCCATGTTTGTAATCCTTTTGATCTCCTGCAGTGCAATAGTGCCTATCTCGGATGAGTTTATACGGCTTGAAAGATTTTTTACAAATATGTACATAGCCCCCTTTTCATACATATCGTACCTTAACCTGTACTGCAGTTCCATGTTATCCATAAGATCCACAATCTGGTTCGCAATTACAGTAAGAATCTTAACATGCTCATCCGTAAAAGCCTGCACCTCAAGGCTGTCTGCACATATAATACCTATCACATCATCATTTTTTATAACAGGAACAGCCATAAAAGATTTTATCCCTTCATTTCTTGTATAGTAGGGAATATTCTTTATTTCATCCTTCATCTCATTGAGCAGCACACTTTTTCTATTTTTCAATACCCAGCCGATATATGTATCATCATTGCCTACGGTATTATCCATATTGATCCACTCACTGTTTGATAATATTTCTCTGCCTTTTAACTGTAAATCCTTGTCTATAAGGTATAAAATAACTGTATACGAATGGATCGCTGAACGAATCGTTTCTACGATAGAAAATAACCTTTCATTCATCAACGTCATCAACCTGCTTCTTTCCTTCTTAAGCCCCTCTTCCGATATTATCTCCGAATACTTAGGGTTATCTTTTTCTGCTCCTTGAATTATATTGAATTTCACAGGTGCTTCCCTGAGCATGCTGATTTGATTTCGCAGATACTTTATTGTTATTGTTTGGTGCTTTAGTATTAGACCGATAGTTAATACCGTTAACGTTGAGATCACTGCATAAAAAATATCGTTATGCAGCGGCAAAGAATATATATAGGCTCTCAAAAATAAGATGCCAATACCATAGATCACTGCAAGCAATCCGGAAACAATTCCAAAGACAATCGTTATAATAGCAAATAACATGTAAATAGAAGCTGTAAAATTTGTTTTAAATGCGTAATCTCCGTACTGGAGAGCTATAATAAATACTATGCTCATAAATAAAGACAGCATTATATCTTTAATTGTTTGCTGATAATGTGAAAGCAGGTATATTAAGATTGTATAAACAAAAAATAATCCTATGAACGCGAGAAGAAACAGACTGAATTTATTGGAAACAGTACTGAATAGATAGCCTGATGACGCAACACCCAAAAAAATAACAAATAAGCTTATTACAATAATCTGCCTGACTTTTTGATTGCTCATATAAAACACATACCTTATTTACACAGTTAAACCAAAAAATGCAATAAGGAAGTCTGCTCATTTGTTCGGGGTACCCATGCAAGGCATGGGTCGGGAGTTATTTTTCCCTTTATTTCATTTAATCTGCCTTCAAATTTTTTCATAACATCATTGTCCCAGAGTTGGGTCATTGCGTATAAATTTCATAACGCCCCCAGCCCCTCTTATCTCAAGGAGTCAAGCCATCCCGTGTCCAGCATTATTTGTGTGTTAGTAAAGGGGAGGATTTGTTATAAATACATTTTTGGGTTAAGCAATATACTGCACTACATAAAATCTGAGATTAGTTTTGCGCTGGCTTTTGTTCTGTAGGTGCAGTAACAGGTATACCAATCTTATTCTTTTTGAATCTGATAATGATCTCGTTTTTTTTTGCCATACCAAGTTCTTCCCGGGCTATTTTTTCTATATAAAAATCATTATTTTCGAGTAACTTTATCTCTCCTGCAAGTTGTGAATCCTGCTCAAGTAAATGATCTCTTTTATTCTTTAGCTGTGAAACGGTTTTTTTTGATTTCCATAAATCGTATAAGCCGCCGCGCGAGAATATCGTATAAAATGCAAGAGCTAAAGCAAATATAAACAGAAATCTATTAAACCACTTCATCTTAAGATCATTCCTTCGCCTGCGTTACCTTTCCAAACATGTATATGCCTTGCAATATGTCCAGTGCACGTTTTATCTCATTATCCTTAAATAGTTCCTGTTCGTAATTAGTTTCTTTGTTGTTCTCTGTTTTCTGCAATGTTTCCGTCGCGGGGAAATGGCCTTCAAGGTCTTTTTCTCTAATAGCGAATATGTTGGTTGATTCTACACCAACGATTTTTTCTTCATGCATGGTTATATCAGGCTGTATGCCTTCTGCCTGAATCGATTTGCCATTTGGAGTATAGTAAAGCGCCGTCGTAAGCCTGAGTGCAGAGCCATCGTCAAGAGGAATAATGGTCTGGACAGAACCTTTCCCAAAACTCGGTGTACCAACAATGATTGCTCTACGATGATCCTGTAACGCGCCTGCCACTATTTCTGAAGCGCTTGCTGTACCGCCGTTGATAAGTACAACTATAGGATAATCGGGTTCTACATCCTTTCCATCCGCCTTAAATTGGATTTGCTGATCCGGCAACCTGCCTTTTGTATAAACAATCAAGCCGCTCTTAACAAAGCGGGAAGCAACATCAACAGCCTGATTCAACAATCCACCGGGATTATTTCTAAGATCAATGATCAAACCACGAACATTATTGTTTGTCTTTTCATGTATGGCTTTAAGGGCTTTTTCCAATTCATTGTTTGTTGTTTCCTGAAATTGTAAGATCCTTATATAACCATAATTATTATCCAGGACCGCATATTTTACACTTTTAATCTTTATGATCTCCCTTGTAAGAACGAAGTTCCTGGGTTGCTTGAAACCTTCCCTCATAATGGTTAATGTAACTTTTGTCCCGATTGGTCCCCTGATCATGTTTAATGACTGCTCGAGTGTCATTTCCCTGGTAAATTTACCGTCTATCATAACAACCCTGTCCCCTGATTTAATCCCCGCTTTTGCTGCCGGTGTATCTTCTATTGGCGACACAACCGTAAGCCATCCATCTTTCATAGTAATAGTCATGCCTACACCGCCGAATTCACCACTTGTACTTACCTGCATGTCTCTATATTCGTTAGGGGTCATGAACGCCGAATGAGGATCAAGAGAGTTCACCATACCCTTTAAAGCTCCATATATAAGCTTCTGTGTACTTACGGGTTCTACATAATCTTTTTGAACTTTATTTAAAACAGAGGTAAATAAACTAAACTCTTCATACTTGTTTTCGTTTTTGTTTTCGGTATTCTTTTTAGTAACAATGGTAGCTGCTACTGCTGATGTTACCACCAATATAAGTATAAGTATCATCAGCTTCTTAATATTCTTTGGCTTCATTTCTTCTTCCTCCACGGTTATTTTTTTCATACCTTATATCATATTGCCTTTTTTAGCAAAGGCAAGTATATAATACTTATCAATTTAAATGGTAACTTATCCGTATAGGATCTTAATCCGTTTTGTACCTTAATGTTCCTTTGTAATAGGGTCTTACCCTGAACTTAACCCCGAGCATTTCTGCAACCGCCCTTGTTGCATTAACATCAATATCGGGAAGCCCAACCATCGTTGCCGTCACGTCCTTAAATCGCGTTTTAGCCTGCTTTATAAATCCAATAACAGCTTCATAAGAAGCATCGCTGTACTCATTTTTACACAGTTTTATATAAGTCTTTGCATCCGGGGCATTAAGGCTTACCGAAACAGCATCTATATACCGGCTGAGCTCCTTTGTTATATCCCTTCCATAAACAAGATTGCCAAGCCCATCCGTATCAAGCCGTACCGTTTTTGTGCCGTGTTCTTTAAGCCATTTACTTACTAACATAAGTATGTCAAGCCGCTGCGTCGGTTCGCCAAAGCCCACAAAAACGACCTCGTCAAATAATGGCAGCTTCTTTACCGCACCGATAATCTCTTCATAAGAAGGCTCTTTTTTAAACAGCTTCAATTGATAATTTTTTACATAGTAGTCGTTTTTAAATTTAGGGCAGAACACGCATACATTGGTGCATTTGTTCGTTATATTAAGGTAAAGTTTGTTATCAAACACGTATACAATCGTTTTTTCTGTCCCGATACCAAAGGCTTTGAGTGCGTTGTCCAGCAGTATGCCCGACAGCTTATCTTCATTTATGTGTTTCAATTCCGATATTGCCTTTAAAACATACGCTGTGTAAGCCGGCTCATTGCGTTTGCCTCTATAAGGCACCGGAGATAAAAATGGACAATCCGTTTCTATAAGCAGCCGCTCGACAGGTAATTCTGCAACCGCATCTCTTAATGACTTTGCATTTTTAAATGTAATAATTCCATTGATAGAAAGATAAAAGCCAAGTTCAATTGCCTCTGCCGCCTGTTCCATATCACCGCCATAACTATGTATAACACCGCCGACATCCCCTGCATGTGCCTTTTTCAGCATACTCATGGATTCTTTATTTGCGTCCCTGCTGTGGATAACAAGAGGTAAACGCTTTTTTCTTGCAAGCTCTATGAACGCCTCAAAAGCCTTTATCTGTGCCTCTGCCGGTGAATGCATATAATGGTAATCAAGCCCGACCTCCCCTATGGCGATGACCTTTGGCTCGTCCGAAAGTTTATCTATTTCTTGAAGGGTTTGTCCGCTGAACAGGGATGCCTCATGCGGGTGGAGTCCAACTGTCGCATACACATTCTCGTATGCATTCGCAATGTCAACGGCATCGCAATTGCCTTTCATACCCATGCCTGAACCTATGTTTATTATGAATTCTATCCTTGCATTGAATGCGCGTTTAATAACATCTTCCCTGTCCTTACTGTAGTCATCAAAATTCAGGTGCGCGTGTGAATCATAAATTTTAATCATTGTTTTAACCTCATCATCTCGGATCTGTAATTACCAAATACAGTGGGTCTGTAATTTTCAAGTCTGTCCGTATATGCCACAAAGTCTTCCTGCCTCACAATGGGTATAATCGGTAATTCCTTATGCAAGATTAGCTGGACTTTTTTATAATACGTAGCCCGCTTTTCTATATTATATGACTCCGCACCTTTATTCATAAGTGTATCTATCTCCTTTTCCCATGGTGTTGCAGGTGTCTTTTCTCTTGGATCCCATATATGAAGCATGCCGTTTGACATAAGTACATTTGCGCCGTCGTGGGGTTCATATCCGCCTGTAAGTGCTATAAGGGCACAATCCCAGTCAAAGTTTGTTGTTAGCTTTTCCACAAGCGTATTGAAGTCAAGCGGCTTGTAGTTCACCTTAATTCCAAGCCTTGTAATATTCTCAAGTATGATTGATGCAACACTTTCTCTTTGCTGGTTACCCGAATTAGTGAAGAAATCAAACTCAACCCTATTGCCATGCTTATCATAAAGTTTCCCATCTTTAAGATAAAAACCTGCCTTCTTTAATAGTGCCGCTGCCCTGCTGAGATCATAATTATAATCAGGCATGTTAAGGTGATACACCGGCACATTGCGAGGTATAAATGAAACGGCAGGCTCTCCATAGCCCCTGTAAACATCATTTATAATACCCTGTTTATCAATACTATGGGCAATAGCCTTTAAAAAGTCTATGTTTGTAAACCATTCATATTTTGGATTAATTTTGCCATCTTTTGTATAATGCCTTTTGTTTCTATTAAACGAAAGAAACAATATCCCTGTATCAAGCCCTATGTTTTTTACTGTAAAGTGCTTTTTTGTACTCATCTGCTCAAGTCTTGCTACCTCATCTGTTCTTGGCGCATAAATATCTGTTTCTCCTGTAACAAATTTTAGATATTGTGTATCTTGATCCGGGACAATAAGTATAACGCGGGTATTTATATAAGGCAGATGAACACCTTTTTGATCCTTTGCATAATAATGAATGTTCCTCTTAAAGATAATATACTGGCTTGGCACATAGGTATTGATCACATACGGTCCTGCACCTATAATGTCCTCTGGCGGTGTATTTATATTCCATGTTTTTTCAAAGAGATCAGCAGACAACGGCTTTTCCAGTATATTTGCAGGTAAAATAGGCAATCCTCCGAGTGATTCAAGAAATGGATAGAATGGGGCAGGTAATATAAATTCAACTGTATACTTATTAATTTTTTCAACTTTTATCTGCTTACCCTTGATAGTAAAAATATCTCCGTATGATGATAATACATCCGGAGAGTATATAACCTTGAAAGTAAATACGACATCATCCGCTGTTAACGGCTTACCATTGCTAAAATATAAATTATGCTTCAAATTCATCGTTATAATTCTTTTATCACTGCTTATGGTCCATGAACTTGCGAGCTGCGGCTCAACCCGCAAGGTAAAAGGATTTAATCTTGTTAATCCAATAAAAACAGGGTCAAGCACATCGGTTGAGCTTGTTTCATTTGCAACAATAGGATTAAATGTTTTTGGATCAGAGATAACCGCTGTCACAAGCATATTTTTTGGCAGGCTGCTGTACTTTCTAAAATTACAGCCGCCAAGTAAAGCAAGTAATATAAGTATATTAGCAAAAACTCTTTTCATTCATCACCCGTGTCTGTTTTTACTTTCTTCTAATTGATTGTCTATGGTTTTGACAATCCTTTTATGATTTTTTTGATTACACGCTAATTTAAAGCTATTCATGAATTTTATAAGATACAATAAGAATAAGGGTGTTACAATAAAAGATTTTAAAAAATGCTCATGCACTATGGATTCATGGTAGGTAATTGTTGTAGATCATGATGAGTATTTTTATGATAAAAGTACAATTTATTACCACTGTGGCGCATGCGCTGAGGATTTTACAATAGTAGATTTCTATACACAAAGATACTTTATTTTAATAAGAATTATCGCTGGGATGACTGAATCATCTTGTGAATAGAGCTTGCCGTTGACTTTGGAGTGATTTAAATGCATGTATTCAAACAGGACAGACAAGCCTTTCCCCTACAATAAAATACCGATATTCAAGTCCTGCCGTTAGTAAGGGGCGGGCCCATGCGTCTGCGCTAAATGAAAAAGGCAAACACATGGGTCCGCAATTATTAAAAGCCTCTATTCTATGGCAGGAAACTGGTTATTGCCTGTCCTATACGCTGTATTAAATAGTTAAGTTCGAGCAGGCTTGGATTATGCTCAGTACCTGATGCACTGCAAGTAGCCGATACATTGATTCCACCAGCGTTAGGGGTACATGTAGCTGTCGTATACAGGACTTTCCCAAGTGTTGGATCAATAAATGGTATATAGGGCATGCTGCCGCCAATACCATCAGGCGGTATCGGACCTATTGTTGAACCTGTAACAACAGGATTTGGTATACCATTTCCATTAGGACCAAGAAAATGCGGCACATCTGTAATAGTTGCTGTTTTGGGGCAGTAAAACAAGCTTATCTGGCTTGAGCTACATTCGTACTCAAGTATAATGGTAGTTACAATCGGAGCATTCGGGTCGGTTGATGCTGTAAATATATCGCCTGTTATCGTTGTTCCTGAGTAACCGGGCACAACCCACGCAGGAAAAACAGAACGCAAAGAGAACGGATTTTTAAAATACTGGTTAAGATCCAATTCTATATTTCCGGGTATCAAGGATGTCAATATGCCTGTAAGCGTATCAACAGAAAGAAACTTCAATAATTGCTGTATTTCACTCTTCGAAGACGCGCTTAAACTTGCCAACGCCTCATTAAGAATGCCCTGAACAAGCCCTGATTGCAGTAATGTAACAACAACCATTGAAAGCACAGGTGCAATATCAGTATCGAATGTTACAGGCTGTGCATTGGGAGCCCCGTTTATATCATTCTCCACCTGTTGTGCTATCTCTGTTATCGGGCCTCCGGCAGATGAACTAATGGGTATTTGTACGGAGCCCGTAGAATATCCATTTGCTGTTATGGATTTTATATGTAAATAAAGATACTGCGCATTATTGTTAACACCATAGGTGATTACGTTGTTTGATTCATCATGCGGCGGTTTCATAATAAAATTAACCCCGTCTATCAACTGCTGCAATGCTGTTGAAAATGCAAGCTGTGCTGCCTGAATATTTTGCATTCCATCCGCAGGTTCTATTGTCAATGCATCAGGACTTGAAACCATTACAAAACCTAACAGCTCCATGATAGTATCTATGTTTACATTGCTTAATCTGCCCGGAGCCGTTACATAGGACAAGATAGGGCCTAATTGAATATCCATATTAACCGACATCAATAGATCCAATGCACCGTCCAAACCATTTAGAACTGCATCAAGATAATAAACTTCTTCCATGTCATACGTACCGCCAAAATCACCGATCGGATAGAGATTTGCGATTGAGATTGGAAACGAATTTATCTGAAATGTAAAATTCTTATCGCCGCTCTTGATAATGGCATCAAGATAACCCTTTGCCTGATAAACATAAATCATTAAAGCCTGATAGAGTATACTGCCTATAAGCTGGTTTATAGCTGTTGTTCCTTGATAATTGTACTCAGGCATCAATACAGGTGAACTACTGTTAAACACCGAAAAACCGAATGTTGTTAAAAGCGATGAAAGGGTATTAACAAGGACGTCTACCTGATTTAACAGAATGGCCGTTGCAGCCCCAAACCTTGCCTGATTGTTGTTTTGATCATAACTTGTAAGTACCGTTTCAAAGCTTGTTGCTGCATCCGTATATTGATGATTCGTTAACTGCACCTTACCCTGCGCTATAAGGCTGTCTATCTTTTGCTGAGTCGCATTCTGTGACGGACTACAGCTATTGACAAAGAAAACTGCTGCCAGTGATGCCGCTATTAAAATCATTTTCCTGTACATAATCTATCCCCCCTTAATGTTTTATATTTTTACCTATGTACTCTTTTATCGCCGTAATCATCTTCTGTCCTGCTTCCACAAATTCAAGTCCTACACCCTGAATGGCACGCCCGTCCGTTTCTTCTTTGAATGTTCTCATAACCCGCGCCTTGCATTTATGGGTTTCCGCTTTCCCGTTTACATTAAGGATAAGACTTATGGGTAACACGGTGTTAAGCGAAATCATATCGTTTGTTATTATCGAGACACCTGAATAACTCATGTCTTTTGTAAAAGCTGAGATAAGTTTATCCTTGTGTTCATATTTAACCTCTATTGTTATGTTATATCTGTCTTCTTTTCTTATCTTTATATTTACAAATTTCTTAATCTCTTCAAGAAATGAGGACTCATTAATAGGTTTTCTTACAAAATCATCACACCCTGCTTTAAGAGCCTCTGCTTTCCTATCCGTTGAGGTAACCATTACAACCGGGAGTTTCTTTAGTGATGGATCACTCTTGATTATCCTGCAGCACTCAATGCCATTCATCCTCGGCATCTCAAGGTCAAGCAATACTATATCAGGCTTCTCAATCTTTGCCAATTTTAATGCCTCCGCACCGTCCTTGGCTGTTATGATTTTACATTCTGCTCTTTTAAGAAATGAAACCTCAAGGTCAAGAAAGTTCCTCATATCGTCTACCAAAAGAATCTTTAACATATTTACCCCCTTATGCTTGCTTACTCATATAAAAAATATTATAACTTGTCAAATATTTATAGGAGTTTGTTAAATTATACTGATACGAATAGACGCGTTGGGCGTCTTAGTATGAGTAGTATAAAACGATGGATAATCCCGGCAAAAATAAAAAAACAAAGATACTTAGAATCATAGCAAGGCTCAACATAGGTGGCCCTGCAATACATACAATCCTTTTAACCCGCTATCTTGACAATCAATTTGAAACAAAACTCGTTGCAGGTAATGTATCTGAAGGTGAAAAAAGTATGGATTACCTTGCAGACGAACTTGAGGTAAAACCTATCTATATAGAAAAAATGAAAAGGAAAATTTCACTTTTAAATGATATGTCCGCCCTTTTCTCCATTTATACGATTGTCGGAAAGTATAAACCCGATATCGTGCATACACATACTGCAAAAGCAGGAGCAATAGGTAGAACAGCCGTGATTATATATAATCTGACTCATCTGCGATTTGGAGAAGAAAGAATAAGGCTTGTACATACTTTTCATGGCCATGTATTTGATAAATACTTTGGCACATTCAAAACATCTGTTTTTATCCGTATAGAAAGAATATTAGCCGTGTTTACGGATAATATCATAGCAGTAAGTGACAGGTTAAAACATGAACTTGTAAATAAATATAAAATAGCATCTGATCTTAAAATAAAAGTCATCTATAACGGCTATAATCTCGAACCGTTCCTGAGCATCGAAAAGAAATCTGGCGTGTTAAGAGAGCAAATATCTGCAAATTCAGACGAATTGATCATCTCTACCGTTGGAAGACTTGTACCCGTAAAGGGGCATGAATATCTAATAAAGGCACTTAGCAAAATAGATATTCCCTCAAGGCTTGTTATCGTGGGAGACGGCATATTGAGGGATGAGCTTGAAGCACTGGTAAACAAATATGGATTAAATACAAGGGTGCATTTCCTCGGTTATCAAAAGTATTTACAGAACATCTATGCAGGAACGGACATTTTTGTATTAAGCTCATTAAACGAGGGTGCTCCTGTCGCAATTATCGAAGCACTCGCATCCGCAAGGCCTGTAATTGCAACCGATGTCGGTGGCGTGAGAGATATTATAGGCAATATCAAACAATCCATTTCACCGGATACACATGTATGTGAGAGGGGAATGCTTATAGCCCCATCAAAAACTGGCAGCATAATAAAAGCTATTCAATATCTTGTAAATAATACCGGAACAGGGTATATGATGGGATTAAACGGAAGAAGATTTGTAGAAAATAATTTTAACATAAAAAGACTTTTGCATAACATGACTTTGCTTTATAGTGGAGTATTAAAATGAAATCATTAATTACAGGCGGTGCAGGATTCATAGGCTCACACCTAGCAGAAGAACTTCTTAGCATGGGTGATGAGGTTTTTATTCTTGATAATCTTTCAACAGGCAGTTTAGATAATATAAAACACCTTAAAAATAATAAGAACCTGCATGTGACAATTGATACAATACTTAATGAACACATAATCAATGATGCCATAAGTAATGTGGATAGGGTGTTTCATCTTGCAGCAGCAGTAGGAGTTAAGCTGATCATGGAAAGGCCTGTTGATACAATAGAAACAAATGTAATTGGAACAGCAAAGGTTTTAAGTGCATGTAACACCTATAAAAGAAAGATACTGATAACTTCAACATCAGAGGTTTATGGTAAGCATAAGGAGCATCCATTGAGCGAAATGAACAATATGGTTTTGGGCCCGACAAAAAAAAGAAGGTGGGCTTATGCATGCACAAAGGCACTTGATGAATTTCTTGCATTTGCATATCATGAAGAAAAGGAATTGCCTGTTGTGGTTGTAAGATTTTTCAATACAATAGGACCAAAACAGACAAGCAGGTATGGAATGGTTGTACCAAAGTTTGTAAAGAATGCATTGCTTGGCAAACCGATTCCTGTTTATGGAGACGGCTCACAATCCCGCAGCTTTACTTATGTAAAGGATGCCGTAAGAGCTGCTATTATACTGCTCGAAAAGCCGGAGGCAGAGGGGGATGTTTTTAACATAGGTGACAGCAGAGAGATTACAATCTTTGAACTCGCAAAAAAGGTAAAAACGCTTACAAAAAGTGATTCTGAAATCGTTTTTATTCCCTATGATGAGGCATACGGAAAAGGGTTTGAAGATATGGAAAGAAGGGTGCCTGATATATCAAAGATACGTAAATTGATAGGATACGAACCTTCGGTAAATCTGGAACAATCACTTGAGATTATCATAAACCACATGAAGCAGTGATGTTAAAGTATTTACCGGTTATCGTTGGCCTGGCGGTATCAGCTGTACTTATTCCCTTTGTAAAAAGGTTCGCGAAGAGATTGGAAATAATATCAAGTCCAACAGAAGACAGATGGCATAAAAAACCAACCCCTTTGCTGGGCGGCATTGTTATATACATTTCTACAGTAACATCATTCTTATTATTTAAGGGCAATGATTTCCATAGCCTTTCACTCATATTAGCAGGAACGGTTATTTTTTTTCTGGGCGCTGTAGATGATTTCAGACATCTTACACCGCCTATAAAGCTTATAGTAGAGATATCGGTTGCAGTAGCTTTTATACTTTTTACAGGCATAAAATGGGACATAATCGGGAACATCCCGTTGGATATATTTATTACTGTTATATGGCTTGTCGGCATCACAAATGCGTTTAATCTGCTTGATAATATGGATGGTTTATCAGCGGGTATTGCTATCATATCCGGTTCTTTTATATTTCTGTACCTTTTCTCTAATACTCATACCTCCGTATCATCGCTTTTGCTGTCATTAATAGGTGCAATCGCCGGTTTTCTCATTTATAACTTTAATCCTGCATCAATATTTATGGGTGACTCTGGCAGCCTTTTTATAGGGTTTATGCTCGGTAGTATTGTGCTCGTTCCCGAAGTCAACTCACCTGCACAATTACTGCAAATCATATTGTTCCCTGTCCTTATATTTCTTATACCTATTTTTGATACAATTTATGTGGTATTTATGCGAAAGCTGTCCGGTCTTGACGCCATGAAAGGAGGTAAAGACCATACATCTCACAGGCTCGTAAAAATAGGCTTATCGGAGAGGAGTGCGGTACTCCTCCTGTACACTGTCGGCATCTTATCGGGGATTATAGCGTTTTTTGAAAGAAGTATTCCGATCTATATCTATATAGAGGCACTATTTTTATTTATATTATTCCTTTTATTCCTCGGCATATACTTGTCAAAAATTAAAGTTCACGACGCAAATAAAAATGAGAAGGGTGTTGTATCTGTTATTGTAAATATAACATACAAAAGAAGGATCATTGAGATCCTGCTTGATCTCATTCTAATATTTGTATCTTTTTATGGCGCCTACATATTAAGATTTGAAGGGCAGAGTTTTTACACGAATTCCGTAACCATGTTCCAGTCCCTGCCTCTTATACTCGGGCTGCAAATTATAGCATTCTACACAACGGGCGTATACAAAGCCGTATGGAAATATACGGGTGTAACAGAAATCTGGATCATAATAAAAGGGATTGTTATCGGCACAATATTCAGTATGCTTGGGATACTGTTTATATGGAGATTCAACAGCTATTCAAGGACCGTATTCATTATATATGCCATACTACTTTTTATCCTGATGACATTTTCAAGATATGTTTTTAAATCATTTGACCTGTTTTTAAAGAGATCGAACGGTAAAAATCTAAAAAAAGTTCTTATTTATGGTGCGGGTGACGGCGGAGAATTTGCTTTAAATGAGCTTTTAAACAATGAACAACTTGAGCTTATGCCTGTATGCTTTATCGACGATGACAAAATAAAACATGGGAGATCAATTCATAACTATCCTGTAATCGGAGGCATTGAAAAGCTTGAAGATGTAATAACACATTACAGTATAAACGAGGTTATTATATCAACTCCAAAAATAAAGGACAGCAGGTTAGAAAAGATAAAATCGGTATGTAAAAATAATGGTATAAGACTCAGAATATTTTCATTAAAACTTGAAGAATAAAACCGCTCAATCGAGAAATATGCAATGACCCGTTGTTTTGCTTACTCCACAGCCTTTGCCGGTTTTTTAAAATACATTTTCGGCTAAAGACTCATCAAAATATTGATAATAATCGTATACTGTACTATCCCTTAAAGTATATGAGCCTTCTTCCTGTTTTGATAGGACTTGTTTCGGGGATACTGTTAAGTTCCATTCAATTCTTTATCCCTGTTTATGCATACATCATGTATTGTATACTGATTTTGCTGGTATGGTTATTTGTGGATAACAGGTACGTATGGATTGCAGCCATAGCATTGTCTATAGGCATGTTCTCATTATATCGAAACAAGCCTTTGCCGGATAATTGTGCAAGTAATCTTATCAACCGCTCGGATAACAAGAAGATATATATATCAGGCTGGATAAAGGAACCTGTCGGCATTTATCCTGATAAAGAAAGACTATTGTTAAAAATAGAAAGGGTCAACGGCGGGATAACGAATGCCTATGGATGTCTTATTCAGATTACAGTTATTACGAAATATGGACAGAATAAAAATTATTTTACAGGAGACTATATCACTGTATATACAAAACCGAGGAAGCCGTTAAATTATAAAAACCCCGGCTCTTTCGATTATATTGCTTTTCTTGAAAGAAAAGGGATAAGCCTCGGCGGTTATATAAACGATCCAGCCCTTATACAAAAAAATATTAACAGATCTAAAAATAGCGTTATCCGGATGATAGATGTTTTAAGACTGAGTATAAAAGATACAATCGAACTTCATGTTAAAGAACAGGCACCAAGAGGCATTATAGAGGCGCTTGTTATCGGAGAACAAGGCTTTGTATCCCAGGACATAAGAAAGGCATTTGCATCAACGGGCATTATTCACATCATTGTTGTAGCGGGCTTGCACCTTGCAATTATAAGCCACATTTTTTATTTATTCTTTAAATTTCTGCTGTCAAGACTTAGATATCTATGCCTGCATACAAACATACCGAAGCTATCGCTTATATTTACCATATTCCCGACTTTTGCATTTGTGTTAATAAGCGGGGCCAACCTGCCTGTTATAAGAAGCTGTATAATGATTACAGTTTATATTGTCTTTTTTGTATTAAACAGGAATAAGGCAAGATGGAATGCATTATTTTTATCTGCACTGATAATATTACTCTTTGAGCCTTATGCACTCTACAGCGTATCTTTTCATTTATCTTTTTTATCGGTCGGCTCTATCATTGCGTTTGGGCCTTTAATCAAAAGGCTCTCAGAGAATATGCCAATATTGCAGAAACATATATTGGGAAGAGTATTAAAAGGTTCGATAGGAATGTTATGTGTCAGCCTTTTTGTTACGATCGGGCTAGCCGGTGTTCTTGTATACTATTTCAATACATTACCCCTGTTCGGCATTTTATTGAATGTTATAATAATTCCTCTGTTCGGCTATATTATACTGCCTCTGTCATTTTTGTCTTCTTTAACAGGAATCATTATGCCGCAGCTGTCTAACCATTTTTTTGCTGTGTTATCGTTGATTATTAATCTATCTGTGGAGTTTGTGAAAGCTGCCTCGAACCTGTCTTATACTTCAATAACTCTACCAACCCCGGATGTATCGGAACTTGTTCTTTATTATATTATCGTCCTCCTCTTTTTAAATATAAAACGTATTGGATCAAAGTTTACGATTATAGGAGTTAGTATAACAGCCTTAGCCATGTTTCTGGATGCAGGAGCCTGCGTATATAAAACGCATTATAACAAAGAGCTTTCAATCACATTCCTTGACGTAAGGCAGGGTGATTCGGCTCTTATTGAATTTCCTTACGGCAGAACAATGCTCATAGACGGAGGCGGCAGTTTTTCCGGTAACTTCGATATAGGTGAGTCGGTGGTCGCAAGGTATATATGGTCATTAAAAAGAACCTCAATTGATTATGCAGTAGCGTCGCATCCGCAATTTGATCACATAGGCGGACTCGGTTTTATAATAAAGGGTTTTAAGCCGAAAGATATTTATAAAAATGATTGCGATCCGGATACCGTTGTATATGATAATGTCGATCGTGCCATAAAAGGTTCAAATGCCGTACTGCATGTTGTTGATGCTTACACCTCAATAAACGACATAAATGGTGCAAAGGTTGAATTTTTCATAATACCTCATGATAACTGTCTGGCATCACAAAAGGCAATAAACAACACCGCTATTATAACGAAAATAACATACAAAAAGGTCAGCATACTTTTTACCGGAGATATTGAGAAGGATGCGGAGTTTGAAATTGCCGGTTTGTATGGTGATAAAATAAGCGCTACAATTCTAAAAGCAGCGCATCACGGCAGCAACACATCAAACACGGAAGATTTTATAGATGCGGTAAAACCGTCTATCGCTATCATCTCTGTTGGAGAGGGTAATGCATTCCGCATGCCCGCTAAAGCCGTTTTAAAAAGGTTTTTTAAAAGAGATGTACGCGTTTTCAGAACAGACAGAAGCGGCGCAATAAAGGTCACAACAGATGGAGAAAAGATACATATCGTTCCCTATATCAAATGATGCCGTCCAAACATAATTTTATGGACAGTTCCGTTGAATAAAGTTATAGGATACTCTCATTAATTAATAATATATAAAAGGAGATAAAAGTGAAAACAGCACTAATTACAGGTATCACGGGCCAGGACGGAGCTTATCTCGCAGAGCTGCTTTTGGAAAAGGGCTATGCAGTGTACGGATCATACAGAAGACTATCAATGCCGAACTTCTGGAGGCTTGAAGAGCTTGGCATCTTAAACGATGTAAAACTCATAGAAATGGATCTTCACGATACGGGCAATATAATAAGGGTGCTTGAAAAGATAAAACCTGATGAGGTTTACAATCTTGCCGCACAAAGTTTTGTTGCCGTATCTTTTGAAGAGCCCATTCTTACCGGTGAGGTTACGGCACTCGGTGCCGCAAGGGTCCTTGAATCGATAAGGATCGTAAACCCGGGTATAAAGTTCTATCAGGCATCCTCATCCGAGATGTTCGGCAAGGTCCAGCAAATTCCACAGAATGAAAACACGCCATTTTATCCAAGAAGCCCGTACGCTGTTGCAAAGCTCTATGCCCATTGGCTCACAGTAAATTATAGAGAGTCTTACAACATATTCGGATGTTCCGGGATCCTCTTCAATCATGAATCTCCTCTCAGGGGTATTGAGTTTGTTACAAGAAAGATCACGGATGCCGCTGCAAGAACAAGGTATGGATTAATGCGCACACTTGAACTTGGTAACCTTGATGCAAAGAGAGACTGGGGATACGCACCCGAGTATGTTGAATCCATGCGGCTTATGCTTCAACAAAAAGAACCAGACAATTATGTTGTTGCTACCGGCAGGTCCCATTCTGTAAGAGACTTTGTTAATTACGCTTATGAGTATGCAGGACTCAAACTCGAATGGTCGGGCAAAGGTTACGGCGAATCGGCAAGGGATAAAAAAACCGGCAAGGTGGTTGTAAAAAGTTCTAAAAGGTTCTACAGGCCTTCAGAGGTTTACGAGCTTACGGGTGATTTTCAAAAAGCAAAAAAGAAGCTTAAATGGAAACCGGAAACGGATTTTAAAAAGCTTGTGGAGATAATGGCAGAGGCTGATCTGAAAAGAATTTCAACCCTCAAGAAATGAAAGTACTTATAACAGGTATAAACGGATTTGTCGGGAGATACTTGAAAAGCCATCTTTTATCTCTCGGATATGATGTTTATGGTACCGATAATCAATCACATGACGTGGATACGTTTCAAGCGGATATAAAGGATAAGGATGAACTCTCTAAGATTCTATCATGGGTAAAGCCTGACGAGATATATCATCTTGCCGGTATATCTCATGTCACTCTCGGTAAGACGGAAGATTATTATCAGGTCAATACGGTAGGCACGTTAAATCTATACGAGGCAGTCAAGCAATCATGCCCGGAAGCAAAGATATTGTTTATCAGTTCTTCAAATGTGTACGGCACTGTTCCTGAACATGAACAGCCGATAACAGAACGGCAGCCGTTACATCCGGTCAGCCATTATGCATCGAGTAAGGCCGGTGCTGAGATGCTTTCATACACATACATATCCGAAGGGTTGCACATAGTAATATCAAGATCATTCAATCATACTGGCACCGGTCAATTGGAGAATTTTATTATACCGAAGCTTGTCAAGGCATTCGCTGCAAAACAGCCGTTTATCGAGCTCGGAAACACACATACAAAGAGGGACTTTCTTGATGTAAGGGATGTCGTTAGAGCGTACAGAATTATTGCTGAAAACGGCAGTCCCGGGGATGTGTTTAATGTATGCTCAGGAACCACATACTCCATTGATGATATTATAGGTTATATGCATGGTTTAACAAATCATAGAATCGAGATAAGGCATGCAAAGGCGTTCATGCGAAGCATTGATCCGGTGCTCTTTGTCGGCGATAATACAAAGATTAAAAAACTCGGCTGGAACCCTGAAATCCCATTAACAAAAACAATAGAAGACATGCTGAAAGCTTGCAGTGAGAGGCTGATATAGATCTTATAAAATGTATTTTTGGCTTAACCTAAAAATGCATTTGAAAAAACAGAACCCATAATCTCAATATTTAAGTCCATTTCCTTTGCTTATCAATGTTTTGTTCCCTTTATTGTCATTCAGCGATTGAAGCGAATCCGGTTCTCTTTCCCTCTGAAAAGAGTGCATGGATGCTTCTCCTGCTGTTTTCCCCTGGCAAAGGAACCGTGATTTGTCGTTTTAAAGTATTGTAATCTACCCTGTATTCTTGTAGTTTAAAACATATATGCCGGACATTGATCACATATACCGATGGGCTGATACTTATTTTAATAAAACGGGTCTACCGATACCCTACAGGGAATTAAAGATTATTATTTCCGAAATAGCCGGCATCCCAAAGCAAAAGGTCATAGCAAAAAACAATATTGTCATATCAGAATCAAACTTTAGAAGGTTAAAGTATACTATAAAAAAACGTGCTGGCGGTTATCCACTACAATACTTGTTAGGACATATTGAATTCATGGGGATTGATTTCTTCACCGGCCGGGGTGTTTTTATCCCGAGACCTGAGACAGAACTTGTTGTAGAAACAGCTATAAAGTTCATCGAGCAATATCAATACAAACATGTCCTGGATCTGTGCTGCGGCAGCGGCGTGATTGGATTAAGTATTGCCCTTTTAAAACAACCCGTAAATGTAAGTCTTACCGATATATCCAAAAAAGCCATTATACTATCCAAAAAGAATTGTGAAAAACTCGGAATTTGTTCCACAGTAACATTCTACAGAGGTGAACTCTTCTCATCGTTACCGAGGGATATCAAATTTGATCTTATCGTAACAAATCCGCCTTACGTGCCTCATCACAGGATTGCTCATCTGCAGAAAGAACTTTATTACGAGCCGCTAAATGCACTGGACGGAGGTTCAAAAGGTATGAAATTAATAAATAGTATAATCGGGCAGGCCGGCGATTTTCTTACTGAAAGGGGTATGCTTGTAATGGAGCATGATCACACAGAGACGGAGCATATTAAGGCACTTACCCGGAAAACAAAAGGTTTTAAGAGCCTTAAGATCTTAAATGATCTTGCAGGTTTTCAACGAGTAAGTATACTTGGTAAATCTTAAATTTATTATGGACAAATTTGTTATAGAAGGCGGATATAAATTAAACGGCTCCGTAAAAATAAGCGGGGCCAAGAACGCAGCATTGCCTGCAATGGCTGCGTCTATACTTACAACCGGGGACGTCTTTCTCAAGGGTGTCCCGGCACTTCTGGATGTAATCACAATGCAGAAGCTCCTTATTAAAATGGGCGCAGAGATAAAAGAAGATAAAGACGGCAGTGATACGGTATTAAAGATCAACACATCAAATCTGAATACGTATGAGGCACCCTATGAACTTGTTAAAACAATGCGTGCATCCATACTCGTGCTAGGTCCCATGGTGGCAAGATTCGGAAAGGCAAGGGTATCAATGCCTGGCGGCTGTGCGATCGGCGAAAGACCTGTTAATCTGCATTTAAAAGGGCTTGAAGCACTTGGTGCAAAGGTTTCGATAGATCATGGATACATTGATGTAGCAGCCGGCAGCCTGAAAGGCGCAAAAATTGTTTTTGATGAGATTACCGTAACGGGTACAGAAAACATAATAATGACGGCAATATTTGCAAAGGGCACAACAATTATAGAGAATGCGGCAAAAGAGCCCGAGGTTGTAAGCCTTGCAGATCAATTGAATCTTATGGGTGCAAAGATACATGGTGCTGGTACGAATAAAATTGTTATTGAAGGGATCGATAGATTGCATGGATGCACTTATGATATCATTCCTGACCGCATTGAGGCAGGAACTTATATCATAGCCGCATCCGCAGGCGGGAACGAAGTGGAGGTAAAAGGATGTATCCCAAGACATATCGACGCATTGCTGTTCAAGTTAAAAGAGGCTGGCATCAGATGCAGAGAAGAAAAAAACAGAATAATAGTTAAAAATGATAAAAAGCACCGGCTCATGAGTGTTAGCGTAAAAACAATGCCTTATCCAAATTTTCCTACGGACCTTCAAGCACAATTTATGGTACTTATGACTCAGGGAAACAGCTCAAGCATTATAACAGAAACCATATTTGAAAACAGGTTCATGCATGTCGCAGAACTAAGAAGGATGGGAGCTGATATCAAGATTGAAGGTAATGTGGCAAAAATAAACGGGAAAACAAAATTGATGGGTACGCAATTAATGGCGACGGATCTTAGAGCAAGTGCATCTCTCGTTATAGCTGGGTTAATAGCTGAGGGTACGACAGAGATATCAAGGATCTATCATTTGGACAGAGGTTATGAAACAATGGAAAAGAAATTATCTATACTCGGAGCTAAAGTAAGAAGGATAAATGTATGAAGATAAAAATAGGATTACCCAAAGGCAGACTTTTAAGCGATGCGGTCTATGCGTTGAAAAAAGCGGGTTTTGATTTTTCGGATGCACTTAAAGAATCACGCAAGCTCGTCTTTAAAGATAAAAATGGTTTATCAGAGGCGATCGTTATAAGGGCTGTTGATCTGCTGACTTATGTTGAATACGGTGCGGTTGATCTCGGTATAATCGGTTATGATCTGGTTCTGGAACAGAGGAGGGATATCATAACGGTAATGGCGTTCAATTTCGGTAGATGCCACCTGTCTATAGCAGAGCCCGTAAAAAGCAACGTAATGAAACGTGCTGTAGCAGGTTATCAGGCATCTCTCTCCGGTATAAGGGTAGGGACAAAATATCCTTACCTCGCATACAAATATTTTAATGAAAAAGGGTATCAGGCTGACATTATCAAATTATACGGTGCTATCGAGCTTGCCCCGCTATATGGACTTTCTGATATAATAGTAGATCTTGTCTCAACCGGTGAGACACTAAAGGCAAACGGACTTATCGAAAGAGAACACATAATACAATCGTCTGCAAGACTTGTTGCAAATAAAGCCTCCTTAAGACTTAATGAAACCGTGATGCAAAATGTTATCGAAAAGCTAAAGAAGGTGTCATGATAAGGATTATTCCTCAATCTGAGATTCAATCCGCTCTATCAAAAAGAAAAGTCCTAAGTGAAGACATATATCCATTAGTTTTCAAGATCGTTAATGATGTAAAGGACCATGGGGACAGATCTCTTTTTAAATTCATAAAGCAATATGATCATAAAAGCAGCGGTTCGTTCATTGTGGAAAATAAAGTAATGGATCAATCCATGAAACAGATTCCAAGCGATGTAGAACAGGCATTGATATTTGCTATCGAAAGGGTAACCGCGTTTCATGAGCAAGAAAAGAGTCACATCAGTTCATGGATAAAAAAAGATGTAAGCAACGTTACATACGGAGAGCTGTTTTCACCCATAGACAGTGTTGGATTATATGTACCCGGGGGCAGCGCCTCTTATCCATCTTCCGTAATAATGAATGCCGTACCTGCAATTGTAGCAGGGGTACATGATATATACATTGCAACACCTTCCGATGATAAACATATCTATGCCGCTGCAAGAATGCTTGGTATCAAAAAGATATATAGAATGGGCGGTGCTCATGCTGTTTCTGCATTGGCATACGGAACAGAAAGCGTAGGCAAGGTTGATAAAATCGTAGGACCCGGCAACAGATACGTAACACTTGCCAAAAAGCTCGTGTACGGGGATGTCGGCATTGATACTATAGCAGGGCCAAGCGAGGTCGTCGTTATAGCCGACCACACAGCGAACCCGGCATTTATAGCAATGGATCTTATGGCACAGGCGGAACATGATGAACACGCGATGAGTGTTCTTATTACATTTAAAAAAAGTTATGTAAACGACGTTAATGAAAAGATCAATCAAAACATAAACACGCTCAACAGAAGGCGGATAATAAAGAAAAGTTTAGACAAATATGGTTTTGCGGTAATAGCAAGGGATGCAAAGCATGCAATGGATATTGCAAACGCGATTGCACCTGAACACCTTGAACTTGCAGTGGGCTCGCCAAAATCATATCTAAAATACCTCAAGCACGCAGGTGCTGTGTTCATCGGCAGCTTTACTCCGGAAGTCCTTGGAGATTATGTTGCAGGCCCGGATCATGTTTTACCAACAATGGGTACGGCAAGATTTTCATCAGGACTCGGGGTACACGATTTTATGAAAAGAACCACCATGCTTGAGGTAAATAAAGATTCGTTTGGATTTTTAGGCACCCACGCAATAACATTGGGAACAATGGAAGGGCTTGATGCACATGCAATGGCAGTAAAAATAAGGCTGTGAAACCAGAGAAACTTCACTCATCCATCTGTAAATATTGTTTCAATCTTTTTCTGATAGGCTGAGGAATAGGGACATCCAGTTCCAAAAGCCTTGCCTCATATTTTTTAAACGACTCAAAGTGCCTGGATGTTCTTACAAGTGTATGTATTACCTCTCTCATAGTTGCTTCTACTTCTTTCCTGTAATTATCCTTTTCATATAGCAATGCTTCATATTTTCTGAATAGCCTGTGATGAACAGGCCTGCAAATAGCCCTGTAAAATATAAATCTGCCTGTAACACTTGATGAATAATCTTCGTTTATAATAGCCTCCTCGACAGCTTTCAGATTTATCGCATCCACTATTTCAACCGGGTATGTTTCACTGCCGTATTCCTTTAATACTGATTTGAACTTTTCAATCCTCTCTTCAAGATTGGCGTCGGGGTCTCCCTCCGTGATCGGTGCCTCATAATAAACAACAATATCTATATCGGATTCTTTATCTGCCATACCAAACAATGTTGAACCAACGAGATCAAAAGCAATGGGTGAGCCTTTTGCCTCCATTGCCAGAGCAACATTCTTCAGCATTTTTATTCTATCATTTGTTTCCGGTGATTCATAATGCCTAAAGAAATGTTTAACCGTATTAAAAAGCTGGATCTCTTCAACATGATAAACGGGAACCGGTTTGGATAACTCATCATGAATATTTTCTTTTAAACCTTTGTATCTCGCTTCATCGAGAACTATTGTTCTTAAACTGTCTCCCTCCGGGATATAATCTACTATATCATAAGGTCTATATTCTTCCACTCGCTTCAAAATCACCCTTTTTATCTTATGCTCTTCTATGGTGATTTTAGCATAATAACCGCCGTCCATAAACTTGCCTTCAGGAGTTGCAACCGCACCAAAATTTGATGGATTACTATAAAACACATTATTATTATATTCACATCCGTACGCCTCATGTAAATGTCCGCTCAAAACAATAAGGGGTTTTATCTCATCCGCTGCACTTGCAATTCCTCTACTGCCTATGGAGCCGTAAGAAGCAAAATAGTCAAGGTGTCCGTACGCGGGTTGATGACATACAAAGATATCAGGCTTAGTTTCAACAAAAAACTCATAAGGCTCCGAATATTCATTACTCTCTATAAATCTTACTGCCTTTCTTTCTGGAACACCCGGTGTCCTGATGTTGGCACCGCCATAACCGCCTATCCTTATTCCATCCATTTCATATATTTTTTTATGTATTTGTCTATGTGCCATAGCCGTGAACGATAGGTCCATATCATAATTACCTGGCAAAACTATTATAGGGGCTTTTCTTACCATAGAGAATACCAGCTCCATTTTTGAATATTTATCAGCCATTGTGGCAAGCGCTCTCTCGGACAATCTTAGATACTCCTCTGCCTTATTCTTAAAATCATCATTTATTTCTTTTTTTAAAAGGCCTTCCACATATTCTTCCAAAACCGTTCCAGGGGATTCCCTCTCCCTCATTACATGAAAGATATCCTGCAGTTCAACGAACCTTGTTGATGTATTAGGCGAATAAAACGGTGCATAAATCAAATCTCCGCTTATTATGTATAGATCCGCAAATGTTACTTCGAGCAATTTTTCCATAGATGATCTTGCTCCATGTACATCCGTAATGTAAATTATTTCCATAAATTATATCCTTATCCTGTGTTTTTAAGCCCTGCTGATATTGCATTGATGCTTAACAGAACAGGGTAGATAAACTCTTTTTTATGCACATCCGTTATCTTACCATATTTTAGTTCTCTTAAAAGGATTATTTGAATATATGTTGGAGCGTCTATGTATGGATTCCGCAACTCTAATGATCTATTCAATTGAGGCTGTTTCTCGAGCAAATTACCCTGCCCTGTTATAAGTAAAAGCATGCTTTTACTTAATTTATATTCCTTTTCTATTACGTTAAAGAATGTTTTGGAACCATTTATAGCATCTGCCAATGCAGAATATAATTTTGCAATATGCATGTCGGCTTTTTTCATACTCATCTCTATACCATCTATAAGAACATTAAAGAACTGCCATTCATTATACATATCTTTTAGATAATTAAGGTTTTTCTTTCCCGCGCTGATAAATTTATTTATAGCGTAACCAAAGGAAAACCAGCCCGGTATATTGTACCTGCTCTGTGCCCAGCTAAACGTCCACGGAATCGCCCTGATAGAATTAATAGTTTTTGCCTTTACACGGAATGCAGGCCTTGAACTTATGTTTAACATGGATATCTCACTAATAGGTGTTACCGAGAAAAAATAATCGGCTAATAAAGGATTATTACGTATATTTTTGGTATAAAACATGTACGCATCATCTGCAATTTGATCCATGATATTCTCATATAAATTAAGCTTATCTGCGTTCAGCTTTTTGTTATCAAGATCAGCAGAAACAACCCCAGATACAATTGATTCAAGGTTGTAAAATGCGGTGTTAATATTTGCATATTTAGATGAAACGACTTCACCCTGCTCGGTAAGTTTTACGTAGCCATTGACGCTGCCTTCCGGCTGTGACTTAACAGCGTCATAAGCTGGTCCACCTCCCCTTCCAATGCTGCCGCCTCGGCCGTGAAAAAACAATAATCTCACGTTATGCTCAGATGCCAAATTGATTAGCCTTTCCTGGGCTTTGTAAAGCGACCATCTTGATTTAAGGATACCTCCATCCTTGTTACTGTCGGAGTAACCAAGCATTATTTCCTGTTTCATGCCGGAATGTTTTAAAATCTGTTTATAAAATGGATCTTCAAATGCCTGCTTCATTACGGAGGCAGAGTTGTCGAGATCATTTATGGTTTCAAAAAGCGGCACAATACCAATATCAGATCTGAATCCAATTTTATCCTTATGCAGCAGGCCTGCTGTTTTAAAAAGTAATGCGACTTCAAGGATATCACTAAAGTCGTGAGCCATACTTATTACATAACTTTTTATAGCATCGTTACTTATAGAATTCTTTATTACTTTTATAGTCTCAAAAACCTTAATATCCCCCATTACAGTATCCAAATGCTTTAAAGATACCTTACGGTTCCCTTGCAGATTGTTTTTCAGTATCCGTTGTTTTTCCGTTTCTTTCTTGCCTGCATAATTACCGTTAAGGAGTTTATCTATAACATGCTCATGAATACTATGATGCTGCCTTATATCAAGTGATGCAAGGTGAAATCCGAAGATATGCGCTTTTATAATAAGCGGCTCTAATTCTTCTGCTGCTATATCACCCGCTTTCCCGGAGCACAGGCTGTTTTTAATTAAATTCATGTCATCAATGAATTCTTTGGCAGAGCGGTATCCACCCCTCAACCCATCTCTCCGTGCCATAAGCCTTCCATAAATCAACGTGAGTTTCTGTCTGTAATATTCCGAGGAACTGATATTGTTATAATCCATTTTTGACAGCAGATGTTTTAATATATATTTATCAATCTCTATGGATCGTTTCATAATGGCTGTTGCAGGAATGCGTCTGTCCGACATAGAAAGGCTTCTAAATAGCACCCTTATATCATCCATGTATAAATCCAATATGACTTTTTGTTGTGTAAGAACCGTTTCATGTACAGTCTTATATGTAACATTTGGATTGCCATCCATGTCCCCGCCTATCCACGATCCAAAACTTATAAAATCATGCGGGGCGGTTAAATCAGGGTATGCATTCTTAACCGCATTATTTGTTTTTTTATAAAGCTTATAGATTAAAGGATAAAATGAATGTCTAAAATAAAACATCCCATTAAATACTTCATCCGATACCTTTATCCTCTTATGTCTGATCTCGTCCGTCTGCCAGAGTTTTGTAATTTCATTTTTTATTTTATATAAGGTTTCTCTTTTTTGGTGAACAGTTAAATGATCCCGTTCATATATCTCCAGATACTCATATATCACGCGATGTTTTCTTAGAATGGTGTGTCTCTTTGTCTCTGTTGGATGGGCGGTTATGACAGGTATTACTTTTAGATTTTCTACAATACCTCTTACCCGATCAAGACTTTCCCCTTGTTTTTTGATATGTGCTAAACACGCTTCTATGGATGTATAATCGGTTTTTTTATAACCAGGATCAAGCCTGTACTTTTGCGCATGGTATTCTTCTGCAATATTAACAAGCTGGAAGTAAACCGCAAAAGCCCTTATTAAGCCTTCCAATCTTGAAGGATTAAGCTTGTACAGGTAATCTATTATCTGCTTCTCGAGAAACCCGCTGTATTTTTTTCTAAGTTTTTTTACGCTTAACCGTATAAACTCTTCCTGCCCAAAGAAATCTTCGCCCTCTTGTTCTTTCAATACTTCACCCAGCAAATGGCCAAGCAGATTTATGGTCATTGAAAGTGAATTAATCTTTTCACCGGAATTGCCTGAAGTTTCGTGATTTTGTGAGCTTATACTGTAGCCCTTTCCACACCCATATTACCATGTACCAAGCCGTACAAGATTAAACACCTCATTTACAGCCCTATGGGCCGGCATTACCGTGTACATGATTAAAATATTTAGGCAGCGTTTTCTCATAAATTATATATCCAGATTTGCTACATGGAGTGCATTATCTTCTATAAAAGTTCTTCTTGCTTCTACATTGTCTCCCATGAGAATAGTAAATATCTGTTCCGCCGCTACAGTATCCTCTATCTTTACCTGAAGCATTACTCTCTTCTCCGGATTCATCGTTGTTTCCCATAACTGTTCCGGATTCATTTCTCCAAGACCTTTGTACCTCTGAATGTACAGCCCTTTTTGGGAATGTTCTATAAAATAATTGAGCAATTCTCTTATTCTTTTTACTCCTGCCTTTTCGGTTCCATCAACCACCGTGTACGGCCCAGGTATCCTTTCGGTAATTGAACTATGCATTTTTTTTAAAGTTTGGAACTCCGGTGATTTCATAAATTCAGCATCAAACTCGGTCTTTCTTACAACACCTCTATTTGAAACGACCATGCTTATCTTTAGATTTTCATCCTTGCTCTGTTCTATGGTTAGAAACTTTCCTGTTCTATCTTTAAACCCCTTGATAAACTTTTCAACCACATCCTTCGGTTTCCCCTCTGTAAATATGCTGTCGGCACCTTCTGAAACAAAGAAATCAAGCAGTTCTGAATTACCCTCCCTGCTCAATTTATCAAGTAAATCGTAGTATTTTACAGCTATCAACAGGCTATCCTTCAGAACATTCGCAGGAATCTGATTACCGCTCTTTGTCATTACGCTTAATTTGCTCACTCCTTCTTCAATCAAAAACAACTTTAACTCTTCATCATCCTTTATGTACCTATGGGAATTACCTCTTTTGATCATATATAAAGGAGGCTGAGCGATATAAATATAGTTCTTTTCTATAAGTTCCGGGAAATGCCTGAAAAAGAATGTAAGCAACAATGTCCTGATATGAGAGCCGTCAACATCGGCATCCGTCATTATAATTATTTTATGGTACCTTAATTTCTCTATATTTTTATCCGTTTCTCCGACCCCGGTTCCAAGGGCTGAAATGAGTACTCTTATCTCTTCCGAGGCAAGCATCTGATCAAACCTTGCTTTATAAACATTTAAAATTTTTCCCTTTAAAGGCAGTATAGCCTGGTTTTTTCTATCTCTGCCCTGTTTCGCAGAGCCACCCGCAGAATCTCCCTCAACTATGAATAATTCGCTCAAAGACGGATCCTTTTCCTGACAGTCAGCAAGCTTACCGGGAAGTGAATCAGAAGACAATGCGTTTTTTCTTCTTACAAGCTCTCTTGCCCTTCTTGCCGCCTCTCTTGCCCTTGCGGCTTCTATAACCTTTTTTATTATGTTTTTTGTAATCTGTGGATTCTCTTCAAATATAGAATAGAGTTGATCCCCTGCCTGCGATTCTACAAAGCCCTTTATGTCCGTGTTGCCAAGCCTCTCTTTTGTCTGCCCTTCAAACTGAGGATTAGATAGTTTAATACTTATAACAGCGGTTAATCCTTCCCTTACATCATCGCCTGTGATCTCGGCATCTGCCTGTTTGATTAAGCCGCTTTCGACCGCATACTTATTGATCGCCCTTGTCAAAGCCGATTTGAAACCCGACAGATGCGTGCCGCCATCATGGGTATTTATATTATTTGCAAATGAATAAATAATCTCGTTATAGCCGTCATTATACTGAAATGCACACTCAAACTCTATCATATCCTTTGTAAGAGAAAAATAGAAAGGTTTGTTGTGAGCCACACTTTTATTTTTATTAAGATATTGAACGAACTCAATGAGTCCACCAGCATATTTAAATATATTTGACTTGCCAGTTCGCTCATCCGTTATTGAAATCGTCACACCTTTATTTAAGAATGCAAGCTCCCGTAATCTCGAAGATAACGTATCAAAACTGAAATTCGTTGTCTCAAAGATATTTACATCGGGTTTAAATCTTATCTTTGTTCCTGTAAAATCGGATTTACCTATGATTCGTAACGGTTCCTGCGGCTCTCCGTATTTGTATCTTTGATAGAATTTTTTACCTTCCCTCCTTATCTCGAGTTCAAGATCCTCTGACAATGCATTTACGACAGACACACCTACACCATGCAGCCCCCCTGAAACCCTGTATGTTTTATTATCAAATTTACCGCCTGCATGTAGTTTTGTCATTACAACTTCTGCGGCGGTCTTATTTTCCTCTATATGAAGATCTGTCGGAATACCTCTGCCGTTATCGTCGACAGTAACACTGCCATCAATATGTATCAAAACGGATATCCTATCACAATAACCCACAAGTGCCTCATCAATGCTGTTATCAACAATCTCATAAACAAGATGGTGTAACCCGCCCTCCGAGGTGTTGCCTATATACATTGCAGGCCGTTTTCTAACAGCTTCCAGCCCTTCAAGGACCTTTATGCTTGTAGCGTTATAACTTGAAGTCATGAAACTTTTTCTTTTCTTTCAATATTGATAAAACTCTGAACAAGCTCTATTATTTTTTCTTTGAGTTTTTCGTTATTGAGCTTAACTACCATCTCAAGCAATCGCCACTCATGTGTTCTGGGTTTTATTATATGACCAAGAAAAACAATACCCTGTTCCGGGTCTTTTTGAGCTTTAGGTGACGGACCATGAAAGAGCCAGTCGACTGTAACATTACCCATTTCCGCTATCTTAACAAGTGCTTCTAAAGAAGGAGTAATCTGATCGTTTTCGTAAACGCTTACGGCATCCTGTGATTTACCAAGTAATTTACCAAACGCTGTCTGGCTCATATCCTTTCTAATAAGCCTTATCCTCTGTCCCATTGTTAATTTTGATGGATCTGCCTGCCTCAACTCTTCATTAACATTCTTACTTAATCTCATATCTCCCCCTATATATTGTTTATACCTTTTTTCAGATCAAGCTTTATGCTTTCATTCATGTCTAAAAATTCAATACCCATACCGGGTGTTTTGTACTGTCCAATAGCTTTGCTCTCTTCTACCCATATTACCTTACCTTTAAGTTTCAACTTTTTTTTAATGCCCGGCATGTAGAAATCAACGAATACAATTGAACCGGGTCTTACCACCCTTTCCGTTTCAATAAAAACTCCGCCAACGGCTATATCTTTGGTATATCCTATTTCCATATCACTACCATCCATAAAGTCTATCATAACCTTTATTTTTTTTCTAATATATTTTCTTTTTTCCATAATTCAATGTTCTATTATAGCAACAATTAGTAGATAGTCAATTATATAAATATCCTTGCCGGGTTTTATCTTTGTAAGGCAATTATTCCTGATGTGATTTCCATGCAAATTTATTGTAGGGGCGGTTCGGAGAATCACACTGTTTGGAGCAAGCCGAAGGTTTGAGAAGGTACTATGTTACTTCCCCTCACCCCAAGCTTAAAAAGCTATATATTTTTGAACTAATTATGATATCTTAAAAATAAACCCGGATAGAAAGCAAAAAATGGCAACCCATCGGCCGCCACTACATAATAATCCAATTCTACACACCAATGAGATCTACTGTTAGAGGAGAAAGAAAAACCGGATTCCAGTTCCCCGTTTTTATGAGGACGAATTTCATAGAAATGACACTATATGACCCCGGTTTATCGCTTACTACACACACTTCTTTATTTTTAAAATGTATTTTTTGGTTAAGCTATCTCTATTTTTTACCGCCGACAAGGATTCTTGGTATTCTAAGTGTTGGTTGACCGTCTGCAACCGGTACACCCTGTGACTCTTTACCGCATGTGCCTATGCCGTAACCTATATCACTGCCTACCCTGTCTATCTCGCCAAGCACTTTCGGACCATTACCAAGCATCGTTGCACCTTCTACAGGAGGCCCTATCTTACCATGTTCTATGATATGTGCTTCCGTAATCTCAAAAACAAAATCACCTGTTGCCGTATTAACCTCTCCGCCCCCCATTTTAAAAACGAGCAGTCCATTATCAACCTCCGCTATGATCTCATCGGGATTATCTTTCCCGCTAAGGATAAGGGTATTTGTCATTCTCGGTATAGGCGGATATCTGAATGATTCTCTCCTGCCGTTTGATGTCGGCTGTGAATGCTGTTCCATGGCGTGTTTGAGATCAAAGAGATAGCCTTTTAAAATCCCCTCCTCTATAACGACATTGCGTTTTGCTTTTGTACCTTCATCATCGTAGTTAAACGATCCCCTCATGCCGGGAATGGTTGGATCATCGACCACATTTATGGTGCTTGCTGCTACCTGCTGGCCCAGTTTTCCTGTGTAAACGGACAGTCCTCTGTATACAAGATCAGCTTCAAGCCCGTGCCCCACGGCTTCATGGATCATCGTTCCTCCTGCCTCGCTTGATAAAACAACCGTCATTTGTCCACCCGGTATTGATATGCTATTAGACATCTTTACAGCCCTGTTAGCTGCTGTTTTTGCCGTTCGGATGTGTGCATCATTATCAAATAGCTCCATGCCGATGGAACCACCGAGAGACTCATAACCCGTATATAGCCTGCCGTCCGTTTGAAGTATTGTATTCACACTTATAGTCGTTCTAATCTGTTCGTCTTCTACAGATGCGTCTTCTGTCGAAAAAACCGCAATCTTTCTTACACTATCGATATACCCTGACTGAACCTGTATTATTTGATCGCTTACTTTATATGCTTCTCTCTGTGCCGCCATAAGGATACCGGCCTTCCTGCTCATGCTTGCACCAGGCGGGGTTTGGATCACGTTAGTTGCAGCCCTGATAAGACCTGGTAAAACGATACGCTTGTGTGCAATATTGGTTATCATGTATTCCGACAGCGTGCTTAAAAGTGTTCTGATGCCCTCCTCTGTTGTAGTGGTTGTTGATGCGTAATACACGGTGTTATTGTAAAACAATCTTAATCCAACGCCGGAGTCTATGCCAGATATCGCCTTGTCCACCTTTTTCGATTCGCCCCTGATGTTTGTAAAAGTTGTCTCTTCAAAAAATAGTTCTGCAAATCCAGCTCCGCCTTTGAGTGCATCCTCAAGTATATTATCGATATTTATCCCTTTATAATTCATAAGTCCCGTCCTTTGAATTGGTTAATTTAATATCTTCAAGATAATGCTTTATCTCACCTATAAGGTATATCGAGCCTGTAACTATTACTAAACCGTCATCAGGAGTATATCTTACAGCTGCATCATACGCTTTATAAGATGAAATAACAATTGCCGACTCAATGCCTTTTACATGATTATTTAGCTCAACAGGTGCCAATGAGCGCTCTCCCTGGTATGCTGTAAAGATATAATAATCTGCAACCTCAGAAAGCATGTCCAACATCTGGCGCCACTCCTTATCGCGTGATACCCCGAACAATACGGTTATACGCTTATTATTATAAAACCTTTTCACTGTCTCTATAAGTGTCTTAATACCTGCAGGATTATGTGCAACATCCATTATTACAACAGGCTTTTCTCTAATCTTTTCAAACCTGCCCTGCCATACTGTATTGATAAGCCCTCTTTTTATTTCTTCGTCTGAAATTCCGGTCCCTAACCTTTCAAGAAGGATTACGGTTTGTATCGCAGCAGACGCATTGCTCATTTGATGTGTACCTGTAAGTGATAACTTTACATTATGTACGGTCCTTAAGATACTTCTAAACTCCATACCAGACTCATTTTCATCATAAAAGAAATCCTTATCGATGGCGTATAAAAGGCCGCCTTTGTTTTTACTTGTTGTTTCCAGTATATCCCTCGATACAATAGTTTTATCTGTCGTAACAAAAGGTTTCCCGGTTCTTATTATCCCCGCCTTCTCATAAGCTATCTCTTCAAGTGTAGTCCCAAGATATCTCTGGTGATCCATCGCAATATTTGTTATTACTGATATGTCGGGTTCTGTTGCATTTGTAGCATCAAATCTGCCGCCCATACCGACTTCAAGCACTGCCATGTCAATACGTTGTTCGCTAAAGTATTTTAATGCAACGGCTGTCAGGAACTCAAAGTACGTTGTATCCGAAAGCCCTGAATGTTGATCTATAATATTAAAAAGCTGCCCTGATATACTTTCAATATCCTCATCTCCTATTGCATTGAAGTTTACCCTTATGCGTTCGTTCATCATCATAAGATGCGGTGATGTGTATAAACCAGTTTTATGACCCGCTGCTCTGAGGATTGATTCTATCATTGCGCATGTTGAACCTTTTCCATTTGTCCCGCCGACAATGATAATTCCGTAATCCTTTTCAGGATGTCCCATATATGAAAGTATTGCAGATATACGTTCAAGTCCCGGCTTTATCCCGTATTTTTCAAGAAGTTGAATGCGTTTCTTTATTTCCATACTGGTAAATATAAAACTTATTTTGTAAAATAATCAAAGCATTTATACAAATTCCCCCGCTCTGTTATCCCGCGATTGATGCGTGGGACTTTATAGCCCTAAAACTCCTTTAGCAAACTGATCGATAAACACAAATAATGATGGACACGGGATGGTTTGATCCACCTCTTAATCTAAAAGGGGGATGGAGAACAGATCCTTGTTTCTCTCTATATTGCGTGTCAGGCAAGAGTTGTGGGTAATGATTAGATGGGCTTTGTTTTTCATAAATATCCCTCTCTTTTCTCCAGTATCCGCGACATAAATACGGATAACGTTGCCCTACAAGTGAATCTTACAGTCATTATGCCATCACTGATCTCTTGACAGGTGCACTTTAAATGAGTGATCCCTGTCTCTCCTTTATCAAAGGCAGACTATAATATCCATCTCTGAAGCTGTATCTTTCGGTTAGATTTTTACATGACAAGATGATACCCTCCATGGTTAGATTTTACATGACTCGATTCGAAGTCTTGAGTATTTCGTAGAATGAGTCTATAACGAATCAGTTAACCCGTCATCGAATACAGACCTTTCAGGGGATTTGGGTTATGAAGTTCAGTAAAATCGCAAAAACGGAATTCTTCTGCATCACCCCTCTTAGAGTAAGAGGGGGTGGGGGCGTTACGGTATAGCTCATGGCACGCAAGGTAAAGACTGATAAAAAGCAGAACAGCAACGGCGCAACACTTGGGTTTGAAGAAAAACTGTGGCAGGCCGCAGACAAGATGCGCAACAACATGGACGCAGCCGAGTACAAACACGTTGTTCTTGGCCTTATCTTTCTGAAATATATATCAGACGCCTTCGAGGAACTTCGCGCAAAACTTGATGCAGATAAAAAGAGTGGAGCAGATCCAGAAGACCGTGATGAATACATGGCTGCGAATATCTTCTGGGTACCCAAAAAAGCCCGCTGGGCATACCTTCAGGCCAATGCAAAACAACCCAGCATAGGCAAGCTCATTGATGATGCCATGTTTGCTATCGAGAGCGACAACAAGGTATTGAAAGGTGTGCTGCCGAAGACCTATGCACGCCAGGAACTCGACAAGAAGCGGCTCGGCGAGCTGATAGACCTTATCGGTACTATAGGCATGGGCGACAAAGAGAACCGTTCAAAAGACATTCTCGGCCGTGTTTATGAATATTTTCTTTCCGAGTTTGCCAGTGCAGAGGGTAAAAAAGGCGGCCAGTTCTATACGCCGCGATGTGTAGTCCAGACGCTTGTCGAGATGCTTGCGCCGTATAAAGGCCGCGTATATGACCCGTGCTGCGGCTCAGGAGGCATGTTTGTCCAGAGCGAAAAGTTCATTGAACAGCATGGCGGAAAGGTCGGGGATATCAGCGTTTATGGACAGGAGTCCAATCCCACGACATGGCGGCTTGCAAAGATGAACCTTGCCATACGGGGTATTGACGCAAACCTTGGACAGGAGAATGCAGACAGCTTCCATCGCGACCTCCATCCCGATTTGAAGGCAGATTACGTACTCGCCAATCCGCATTTTAATGATAGCGACTGGGGAGGTGCGCGTTTGCGTGAAGACAAGCGCTGGAAATACGGCATACCTCCTGTTGGTAATGCTAACTTCGCATGGGTACAGCATTTTATCTACCATTTAAGCCCGACCGGTATTGCCGGGTACGTACTTGCAAACGGCAGTATGTCCAGCAACACGAGCGGCGAGGGAGAGATTCGTAAAAATATGATAGAGGCCGATCTGGTTGATTGCATGGTTGCCCTGCCGGGTCAGCTTTTCTACTCTACACAGATACCGGTATGCCTGTGGTTTGTAGCACGTGATAAGAGAAACAACCGGTTCCGTGACAGACGCGGGCATGTACTTTTTATTGATGCCCGTAATCTTGGCACCATGATCGACCGTGTGCATAGAGAGCTTACAGAAGAAGACATCCATAAAATTACTGACACCTATCACGCGTGGCGAGGAGACCTTAAGCAGAAATATAAAGACATTCCGGGCTTCTGCAAATCAGCCACCCTTGATAAAATCCGTAGTCACGGACACATTCTCACCCCGGGACGGTACGTCGGAGCAGAGGAAATCGAGGATGACGGCGAGCCATTCGATGAAAAAATGACCCGACTCACCAAACAGCTCGAACAACAATTATCAGAAAGTGCAAAACTCGAAGAGCAGATTCGGAAAAATTTGAAAGGGTTGGGATATGGGTTATAGAAAAGGGTGGTCACTGCCCGCACAATTCAGATACGGCGCTACCCGCATGACAATTATTTCACGCACCATCACCGCTGCCCTACAAAACAGCCTTCCCAGCATTAAAGATCTGGAAAAGGAGCATGGGTATGGCGAGTAAAAGAGTAATGATTCGGATAGGTGATATAGGAAGAGTTGTAACTGGTAAGACACCACCGACAGCTGATACTGAAAATTATGGTGGCAAGCTACCTTTTATTACCCCATCCGATATGGATGGCAATAAATATATATATCGAACCGCGCGTACTATAAGCGAAAAGGGAGCTAAACCTCTAAAGAATTTGCACGTACCACCAAAAACAGTTTTTGTTTCTTGTATCGGATCTGACATGGGTAAGGTTGGTATGACAAGAGTTGAATCGGTGACCAATCAGCAGATCAATTCTATTGTTGTAAAGAACGGAATAGACCCAGACTATATCTACTACAATCTTTACTCACGTAAAAATGAATTTCAGCGATTAGCGACAAGCGGCTCGGCACAACCTATACTTAATAAAGGTCATTTTTCGCAGCTGAAAATTATTCTACCGACTATTGCCGAGCAGCGTGCCATTGCTCGTGTCCTTGGCACGCTTGACGAAAAGATCGAACTGAACAAGAAAATGAACGAGATACTTGAGGCAATGGCAAGGGCAATATTCAAATCATGGTTCATTGATTTTGACCCCGTTCATGCCAAAGCCAAAGGCCGCGATCCCAAACTCCCCAAACAAATCACCGACTTATTTCCCGATAGCTTTGAACAATCCCAGCTTGGGGAAATTCCGAAGGGTTGGAGAGGAGAGACTCTTGGTAGTATCCTTGAGCTAGCTTATGGTAAAGGCCTCAGAGAACAAGACAGACGCTTGGGGTATATCCCTGTACACGGCTCCAATGGTCAAGTTGGCTGGCATGACAAAAAACTTGTTGACGGGCCAGGTATCATAGTTGGGCGTAAAGGTAACCCGGGGATTGTAACATGGTCTCACACAGACTTTTACCCTATTGATACTACATTCTACGTAGTACCTAAACAGAAAGAATTAAGTCTTTATTACTTATTCTATGCTCTTCAGTTACAAGATTTGCCTTCGCTAAATGCAGATTCCGCAGTGCCTGGACTAAACCGCCACCTCGCTTATATGAACTTGCAAGTTGTTCCAGAAAATAAAGTAGTAAAAATATTCGATGCATTTGTTATACCGGTTTATAAGAAAATATTTAAAAATGAACAAGAAATTAGCATTCTCGCCGCCATCCGCGACACTCTTTTGCCAAAGCTATTGTCGGGTGAGATAAGGATAAAGGATACGGAGAAATTTGCGGAGGCAACTATATGACTGATCAGTTATTTTCAATAGAGAATCTTTACAGTTTTTTACAAGATCGTGAACAAGGGATGTTTCAAGAAATTGAGGAAATGCAAGCGGATAGATTACTCAACACTAAAGTTGACGATTTATATGATTATTTTGAACAAAGGTATAAAATTGACATTCCAAGTTTGAAAGAAAATGAAATCGCTACCGATCAAGAAGAAGCGAATGTAGACATTAGTCGCGATCCTTATCGTAGAATAGTTGCCCCAGGAAGCCCATTCTACATTAAAGGAACAGCATTGAAATTTTTTGTTCCTTTTGAAGGTGATCCGGAATTGTTAAAATACAAGCCGTCTACTTTTACCTACAATTCTCCGCTCTGTACGATTAAACAAAATGAAATCGTATTTACTTATACGCGAACGGATCATAACGCTGAAGCAGTAAAAGCGGAATTTACACGCCACTTATCTGTTGTCCGTCAAAACCTTAAATCAGTAATAAATGATGCTGGGGCGTTTAACAATTCGATACGAACAAAAGCACAAAATAGGATAGAGATACGCCGACAGAAGTTACTTAATGATCAGGGATTGGCAGCTTCCTTAGGTTTTCCTCTCAGACGAAGAGATAATGCGCCACAGACATTTGCTGTTCCAACGGTTCGTAAAAAAATTCAAATACCTGTACCTTCAAGCAGCACCCCTTTAGCTCCAGAACCAACACTTGATATGAAAGAATATGAGAACATACTATCAATCATTTCTAATATGGTTAAGGTAATAGAAAGAAGTCCAAACTCTTTTAAAACAATACGTGAAGAAGATCTAAGACAACACTTCTTGGTGCAGCTAAATGGCCAATATGAAGGACAAGCTACTGGTGAAACCTTTAATTCTCAAGGCAAGACGGATATATTGATAAGGCATGAGGACAAAAATATTTTCATTGCCGAATGTAAATTCTGGTATGGTCAGGAATCTTTAACAAAAGCAATAGATCAACTACTGGGCTATATCACATGGCGTGATACCAAAACGGCTTTATTGATATTCAACAGGAACAAAAACTTTTCATCGGTTTTATCTAAGATTCCCGAAGTCATAAAAGCTCATCCAAATTATAAGGAGGCATTATCGTATAGTTCTGCATCTGGTTTTAGATACATTCTACATCACAAAGATGATAAATACCGCGACATCATATTAACTATACTTGCTTTCGAGGTGCCTGCATGAAAGAGACAGAGCTATTTGCAGAGAAAATGATATGAAAATCAGTCATCTATCAATAAGAAATTTCCGTTCCATAGAAGAACTCGATATAGAACTACCACAGATTTGTGCTCTTGTTGGTCCAAACAATGCTGGCAAAAGCAATATTCTTCTTGCTATTTATAAAGTTCTTGGCCATGAATGGGCGAATGTTAATTCGTTTGATGAGGACGATGTCTACCTAAGAAACAATGAAAGAGATATAACATTATCCTTAACTTTTGAGTCACCTCTTCCATATCAAAAATTCAAGAATTCAGAACCAACAAATATTCATGGCATTTCATTTTTCTATACGCGTTATAAAGTTGGAGAAAACAAAGGTCAAAGGAGATTAGAACAGCAATGTTTTGATGATAAAGGCAAAGTGGTAAATATATTAGCAAAAGCACCCCAAAAAGGTGAACAACACCAATACCAGCCACTTCTTGGAATACCATCAGAAGTAAAAGAAAGCATACCTCTTATATACATTGGGACAAATCGCTCTTTGAAGGAACAGTTACCCGCTGCAAAATATTCTCTGCTTCGACAGCTATTCGAAGATATAAATAAAGACTTCCACTCTTCAAGTCAAATAGCTCAAGTCACACAAGACGATGGCACATTTAAAAGCATCACCAAGTCTGAGAAGTTCTACAAGTTGTTAGAAGAAGCGATGGATTGTCTTAGAACAGATTCTTTTGTGGAACTGGAAACCGCGATAAAAAAGCACGCATTGCAACAACTTGGTTTTGATCCCGATGTTGATACCGATAAACTGGATTTCTACTTTGCCCCCTTTAATGCTATTGAGTTTTACAAATCTCTTGATCTTCGGGTTAAAGAAGGGAAATTTAATATAAGTGCAACAGAGTTAGGGGGTGGAATACAAAACGCTCTTGTCTTATCCATACTACAGGCCTTCGAAGAAAGGAGGAAAAGAGGAGCCATTTTTCTTATAGAGGAGCCAGAGATGTTTCTTCACCCTCAGATGCAGCGTACATTGAACAAAACACTGCGGCAAATCGGCGAAAATAATCAAATAATCTATACTACTCATTCTACTCATTTTGTTTTGATTCCTAACTATCATGAGATTCTACTTGTGCGTAAAGAAAGTAACGGTTCTTATGTTATTAAATCGAACCTTCCAAAAGATGAACATATGAAAGAAAAAATGATTAAAGAACTTGACCCAGAAAGAAACGAATTGTTCTTTGCATCGAGACTGTTACTTGTTGAAGGGGATACTGAGAAGCTCGCCCTACCTGAATATGCCAAGAGGCTTAATCTGGATTTAGACAGAGAAGGAGCGACAATTGTGGAGGTGGGGGGCAAACGGAATCTGCCCGAATTTGCTGACGTGGCCACCTCTTTTGGTATTCCAACAGGAATTCTTTATGATATTGATTCCTCAGATTTTGATAATAAAGAAGATGAGAAGAAATTTAACAAAGGTCTTGATGATAGAAACAATCCTTCAAAAAATATTCGTGTTTGGGCACTTGATAAGAAATATGAAGATCATTTAAAAAGAGCTCTCGGAGGAGATGGTAAGTATGCTGAAGTTTGTCAAAAGTATTCTCATACAGGTAAACCTACCAAAGCACGTCTTATAGCAATGGATATGGCATTGCCTATACCGGAACCAATAGAGGGTGTACTAACATGGCTTGCCAACAGAGAAGGTAAGAAGCAGAAATATAAAATATAAGGAGTCACTATAATGGCAGAAATAAACCTTACCCAATCTGAAGCCAACTTACTCATCTCGATGGAGAAGCATCGAGTGGATGAGACCAAATGGGAATATCCGGGGCTTGGTGGTGCCATTTGTATCCCACTAACCTCTGCAAATAAGAGAGAAAATTTCTTGCTTGATATGAGCCGTGGCCGAATTAATTTGTTAAAAGGTAAATATCAAAACCGTTCCCGGAATGTTATCGTTCTTGTACGTCTATGTTTTGGTGGCCCACCGCATCATAACCCAGATGGTCAAGATGTGATACCACCCCATTTGCACGTTTACCATGAAGGATTTGGTGATAAATGGGCTATAGAAGTTCCGCCAGATAAATTCGGTAACCCTGCTGATCTATGGCAGACATTGCATGATTTTATGGAATTTTGTAATATCGTAGAGCCACCAATTATTGAGAGAGGACTTTTTATATGATTGATGAAATTCAAAAGCTATTGGACGATTACGTAAATTGGCTAAAGGATAAAACAAAACTTCGTCAGTTGAAAGATATAGTCGAGATTACTACACCTTATCTCGACAGACACAATGATTATCTACAGATATATGCCAAACGTGACAATGGAGGATTCTTTCTTACCGATGACGGCTATATTATCACAGACTTGAAGCAGTCAGGCTGTGAGCTGGAAAGCAAAAAGCGAAAGGACCTGCTGACTATGACACTCAACGGCTTTGGCGTTAGATTGGATGGGGATGCATTAGTGGTACATGCTTCGCCGGACAATTTCGCTATGCAGAAACATAATTTAGTCCAGTCGATGTTAGCAGTTAACGATCTTTTTTACCTTGCAGAGCCTATCGTTGCCAGTCTTTTTCTGGAAGATGTTACTGCATGGCTTGACTTGAATGAGATCCGTTATACCCCAAAAGTAAAGTTTACAGGCAAGACAGGTTATGATCATTTGTTTGATTTTGTTATTCCAGCTTCAAGAAGACGCCCGGAACGTATCTTAAAAGCGATCAATTCACCTAATCGAGACACTGCCCAGGTTGTAGCTTTTTCCTGGATAGATACAAAAGAAGTCAGACCTGCAAATTCAAAAGCATACGCTGTTTTAAACGATATAGAACATGCTCCGTTGGTATCAGTACTGGACGCACTGAGAAACTATGATGTATACCCAGTGCTGTGGAGTAAGAGAGAAGAAATAAAAGAAGAGCTTGCCGCATAAAATGCAGATGAATAACCCAACCTCCGATTTAATTCCGCCGCACGGCGGGTATCGCAAGCTGAAAAGCTTTCAAATTTCACAGTTGGTGTATGAGGTCGTAAGGAAAACCCAATGAGTGCTGTTGCAGAATCCACGGTAGAGCAGGCTGCTCTGGATTGGTTCAGGGAACTTGGATATGGGATTAAATTTGGGCCAGAGATAGCAGCAGGGGAGTTGTTTGCAGAGCGCACAAGCTACAGCGAAGTCATCCTTGAAAACAGGCTCCACACTGCATTGCTAAACATCAATCCAAAAATCCCTTCTGAGGCTATTGAAGATGCCTTCCGAAAGATTTCCCGAATCGACTTTCCATCACCCGTGCAAGCCAATCATCTGTTTCATCAGATGCTGGTAAATGGCGTGGATGTAGAATATCGTGCAGACAATCGGGTGGTGCATGATATTGTTCGGCTTGTTGATTTTGAGAACCGGGATAATAATGATTGGTTGGTAGTCAATCAGTTTACCGTGATCGAAGGCCAAAGTAACCGACGCCCCGATATCATTCTTTTTCTCAACGGCCTGCCGCTTGTTGTGATCGAACTCAAAAATCCTGCCGACGAAAATGCCACGATCTGGACAGCGTTCAATCAGCTTCAGACCTACAAACAGCAGATCCCCTCTCTTTTTACTTTCAATGAGGTGCTTGTTGTGTCAGACGGACTTGAAGCGCGTTGTGGCTCTCTGACCGCTGATCATGAATGGTATCTGCCATGGCGTACGATCGAGGGGCAGAAACTTACCTCAGAGTCTGTTCCACAATTAGAAGTGCTTATCAAGGGAATGTTTGATCGTAACAGGTTCTTGCGCTTTCTCAGGCATTTTATCGTTTTTGAGGAAGAAAACAACGGATTGAGTAAAAAGCTGGCAGGCTATCATCAATACCATGCTGTTAATGTTGCAGTGCTGGAAACAATCAGGGCTTCTTACGAGCGTAGTTTACCCTTGTATATTCTGGAAGGCGAAGAAGCGAAGCAGGGCATTTACCAGACAATATCGGGCCACGGTGTTCAGGGTGACCATAAAATAGGGGTTGTATGGCATACCCAAGGATCAGGGAAAAGCCTGACCATGGCGTTTTACGCAGGACGGATTGTTCTTGAGCCCGCAATGAAAAACCCAACACTTGTAGTCATTACTGACAGAAATGACCTTGACGATCAGCTCTTTGGTACCTTCTCCAGGTGTCATGAACTCCTGCGACAGAAGCCTGCGCAGGTGGAGAGCCGCGCGCAGTTGCGTGAGCTGTTACAAGTTGCATCAGGCGGTATTGTCTTTACGACCGTTCAAAAGTTCTTGCCGGAACAAAAAGGCGACAACTTTCCCAAACTTTCAGACAGACATAATATTGTGGTTATTGCGGATGAGGCGCATAGGAGCCAGTATGATTTTATAGACGGGTTTGCGCGGCACATGCGGGATGCCCTGCCGAACGCCTCTTTTGTCGGGTTTACCGGAACACCGATAGAACTTACCGACAAAAACACACGAAATGTTTTTGGCGATTACATAAGCATTTACGACATTCAGCGGGCTGTGCAGGACGGTGCAACCGTGCCGATCTATTATGAGAGCAGACTCGCCAGGCTTGAATTGAAAGAATCAGAAAAGCCACGTCTTGATGAAGAGTTTGAGGAAATTACAGAACAGGAAGAAGAAGCATACAAAGAAAAACTAAAAACGAAATGGGCGCAGCTTGAGTCCGTAGTAGGTACGGACAAGCGCATTCGGCTTATAGCACAGGACATAGTAAACCACTTTGAAAACCGTCTCGATGCTATGGACGGGAAGGGAATGATTGTGTGCATGAGCCGCAGGATATGCATTGAGCTTTACAATGCCATCATCAAGCTTCGGCCTGGATGGCACAGTGATGAAGATGATAAGGGGTTCTTAAAGGTTGTCATGACCGGCTCTGCATCCGATCCGCTCGATTGGCAGCAGCATATAAGAACCAAGCCAAGGCGTGAAGCGATGGCCAATAACTTCAAAAAAGTAGATCATCCTTTCAAATTAGCCATTGTCCGGGATATGTGGCTGACAGGGTTTGATGCCCCAAGTCTGCACACGATGTATGTGGACAAACCTATGCGTGGTCACAGCCTGATGCAAGCCATTGCAAGGGTCAACCGGGTATTCAGAGACAAACCCGGAGGGCTAGTTGTGGATTATCTCGGACTTGCAGATTATCTTCGTAAGGCGCTTGCCAACTATACAGAGAGCGGGGGTACAGGAAGAACAGCCATTAATCAAGAAGAGTCAGTTGCCGTGATGATGGAAAAATATGAAGTTTGCTGTGATTTGTTCCACGGCTTTGACTGGACGCTCTGGACAACGGGTTCTCCGATTGAGCGTATCCGCCTGCTGCCTATGGCGCAGGAGCATATTCTGGAACAGGAAGACGGGAAGACCAGACTATTAAAAGCTGTAACAGAACTATCTCAGGCTTTTGCCTTGTCTGTTCCGCATAATAAGGCAATAGCTATCAGGGACGATGTGGCTTTCTTTCAGGCAGTTAGATCCGCGCTGAGCAAGTCAGGTGCACCAAGTCCTAAAGCAGAGGAAACGCTGGAGCATGCCATCAGACAACTTGTTTCCAAGGCTATAGCATCGGATCAAGTCGTTGATATATTTGCAGCGGCAGGGCTCAAAAAACCAGACATTTCAATTCTATCCGATGACTTTCTGGCAGAAGTGCGTGGCATGCCCCAGAAAAACCTTGCTGTCGAACTTCTCCGCAAGCTTCTGAATGACGAGATCAAGTCACGAGCGCTGAAAAACCTCGTACAGTCCCGCTCATTTGCAGAGATGCTTGAACGCTCCATACGCGCGTATCGGAATAGGGCCATTGAAAGCGCTCAAGTGATTGAAGAGCTGATTGTTATTGCGAAAGAAATGAGGAAAGCAAACCTCAGAGGTGAGAAACTCAATCTTTCTGATGATGAGGTCGCATTCTACGATGCTCTGGAAACCAATGATAGCGCAGTAAAAGTCCTCGGTGACGAGACACTGAGAATCATCGCACAGGAGCTTGTTAAAGCAGTGCATAACAGCGTTACCCGAATCGAGTCATGTAAAATCTAACCATGGAGGGTATCATCTTGTCATGTAAAAATCTAACCGAAAGATACAGCTTCAGAGATGGATATTATAGTCTGCCT